>NZ_JAQYXB010000571.1:0-190402 GCF_036322405.1 Streptomyces sp. SP17BM10
CAACGCCTCCAGCGCCTCCTGCGGGAACCGGCCCTGCTCGTCCACCTCCGCCGCGAACGGAGCGATCTTCGCCTCGGCCAGCCCACGCACCGCCTCCCGGAGCATCTCGTGCTCCTCGGAGATACGGAAGAGATCGAAGTCAGCCGCGCCTGCGCTGCCCGCCATGATGCCGCCTCGCCACGTGATCGAAGGATCCGGTTAGTTACCGTTAAGTAGAGATCCTAGGGCTCCGACCTGCGGCTGCCTAGCGTTTCCGGCCCCGGGCGGCCTCGGCCGCGCTCCGCCGGACGGATAGCATCAGAGCACCCACTCATGGTCGAGTCCGCACAAAGGGGAACCCGTGACCCTCCGCATCTCCGTGATCGGCACCGGCTACCTCGGTGCCACCCACGCGGCCGCGATGGCCGAGTTCGGCTTCGAGGTGCTCGGCCTGGACATCGACCCCGAGAAGATCGCCACGCTGACCGCCGGCCGCGTCCCGATGTACGAGCCTGGCCTGTCCGAGTTGCTGCTCAAGCACGTGGCCGGGCACGAGGGCTCCACCGGGCGGCTGCGCTTCACCACCTCCGTCGAGGAGGTCGCGGAGTTCGCCGACGTCCACTTCGTGTGCGTCAACACCCCGCAGCGCAAGGGCGAGTTCGCCGCCGACATGTCCTACGTGGACGCCGCGATCGACGGCCTCGCGCCGCACCTGAGGCGCCCGGCCCTGGTGGTCGGCAAGTCCACCGTGCCGGTGGGCTCGGCGGGCCGGCTGGCCGAACGGCTCGCCGCGCTGGCGCCGGTCGGCGCCGACGCCGAACTCGCCTGGAACCCGGAGTTCCTGCGCGAGGGCTTCGCCGTCCAGGACACCCTGCGCCCGGACCGGATCGTGATCGGCGCGCACAGCGAGCGCGCCGAGCGGCTGCTGCGCGAGGTGTACGCCGAGCCGGTCGGGGCCGGGGTGCCGTTCGTGGTCACCGACTACGCGACCGCGGAGCTCGTGAAGACCGCCGCCAACTCCTTCCTGGCCACCAAGATCTCCTTCATCAACGCGATGGCCGAGGTGTGCGAGGCGGCCGGCGCCGACGTCACCCAGCTCTCCACCGCGCTCGCCTACGACGAGCGGATCGGCGGCAAGTTCCTCAACTCAGGCCTCGGCTTCGGCGGCGGCTGCCTGCCCAAGGACATCCGGGCGTTCATGGCCCGGGCCGGCGAGCTCGGCGCCGACCAGGCGCTGACCTTCCTGCGCGAGGTCGACTCGATCAACATGCGTCGCCGCTCCCGGATGGTGGAGCTGGCCCGCGAGCAGTGCGGCGGCGGCTTCCTGGGCCGCCGGGTCGCCGTGCTCGGCGCCGCCTTCAAGCCCAACTCGGACGACATCCGGGACTCCCCCGCGCTCAACGTCGCCGCCCAGATCCAGCTCCAGGGCGCCCAGGTCACCGTCTACGACCCGAAGGCGATGGACAACGCCCGCAAGATGTTCCCGGGCCTGACCTACGCCGACACCCCGCTCGAGGCCGCCGAGGGCGCCCACGTGGTGCTCCACCTGACCGAGTGGCAGGAGTTCCGCACCCTCGACCCGGCCGCCCTGGGCGCCGTCGTCGCCGAGCGCCGCCTCCTCGACGGCCGCAACGTCCTGGACGCGGACGCCTGGCGCGCCGCCGGCTGGACGTACCGCGCCCTCGGCCGGCCCAGCTAGGGAATCCCGCACACCGGCGCGTCGTTGGGACCGTCATGACGAGCTACGGCGACGACGCGACGGTCCGCGAGATCCTCACCGGCACGGGCGACACCTGGGCGGTGGTCGGCCTGTCGAACAACACCGCGCGCGCGGCGTACGGCGTGGCCGGCGTCCTCCAGCGCTACGGCAAGCGGATCGTGCCCGTGCACCCGAAGGCCGAGACGGTCCTCGGCGAGCCCGGCTACGCGTCGCTGGCCGAGGTCCCGTTCCCCGTCGACGTCGTCGACGTGTTCGTGAACAGCTCGCTGGCCGGCGAGGTGGCCGATCAGGCGGTGGCCGTCGGGGCGAAGGCGGTCTGGTTCCAGCTCGGCGTCGTCGACGCGGCGGCGTACGAGCGGACGACGGACGCCGGGGTCTCGATGGTCATGGACAAGTGCCCCGCCATCGAGATCCCCCGGCTGGGCTGAGGCGCCGAGCCTGTCCTCGAACTCCCGTCGCACGGCGGGCGGGAGTTCGAGGGCGGGCCCTCAGCCGTCCAGCTGCGCGATCGTCGCGATGGACGGGCCCCGGCTGGCGCGCAGCCCGGCCGCAGCGGACTCGGCGTCGCGCAGGACGCGCACGGCGTTGTGCCAGGTGAGCTTGGCCAGATCGGCCTCCGACCAGTGGCGGCGCAGGAGTTCGGCGACGAGGTTCGGGTAGCCGGCCACCGAGCCGAGGCCCTCGGGCAGGAACGCGGTGCCGTCGAAGTCGCCGCCGATGCCGACGTGGTCGACCCCGGCGACCTCGCGCATGTGGTCGAGGTGGTCGGCGACGGTGGACTCGGTGGTGACGGGCCGCGGGTGGGCGGCCTCGAACTCGCGCTGGCGGGCCATGCCGGCGGGGGTGGTGTCCAGCGGGTGGAGGCCGTGGGCGCGCATGTTCTCGTCGGCCCGCAGGGTCCACTCGGCGGCCCTGGCGTCGATGAACTTCGGCACGAAGGTGGCCATCGCGACGCCGCCGTTGCCGGGCAGCTGCGCGAGGACGTCGTCCGGGACGTTGCGCGGGTGGTCGCACACCGCGCGGGAGGACGAGTGCGAGAAGACGACGGGCGCCTCGGTGACCCGCAGGGCGTCGCGCATGGTGTCGGCGGAGACGTGCGAGAGGTCGACGAGCATGCCGAGCCGGTTCATCTCCCGGACGACCTCCTCGCCGAAGCGGGTGAGCCCGCCGGCCACCGGCTTGTCGGTCGCGGAGTCGGCCCACGGCACGTTGTCGTTGTGGGTGAGGGTCAGGTAGCGGACGCCGAGCTCGTACAGGGCCCGCAGGGTGGCGAGCGAGCAGTCGATGGAGTGGCCGCCCTCGGCGCCCATCAGGGAGGCGATGCGGCCCTCGGCGCGGGCCGCCTCGATGTCGTCGGCGGTGCGGGCGAGCCGGAGCCGGTCGGGGTAGCGCGCGACGAGGGCGTGGACGAAGTCGACCTGCTCCAGCGTGGCGCTCACGGCGTGGTCGCCGGCCAGCCGGGTGGGCACGTAGACGGACCAGAACTGCGCTCCGACGCCGCCCTGCGCGAGGCGGGCGAGGTCGGTGTGCAGGCGCTCGCTCTGGTCGGCGGCGAGGTCGAGCGCGCCGAGGTCGTACCCGGCCTGCTCGCGCATCGCCCAGGGGAGGTCGTTGTGGCCGTCCACGACGGGGGCGGTGCGCAGGAGGGCCCGGGCGCGGTCCAGCGGGGTGGGGGAGTCCGGCTCAGAGGTCATGCGACCTGTTCTACCCCACCCCGCCGCGACGCCTACCTGGCGAAGCCGAAGGAGCCCGAACCGGCCACCTTGGCGCGGAGCTTCTTGCCCTTCTCGGTGGCCTGGGTGTTGAGCTCGGCCTGGAAGTCGGTCATCCGCTCGGCCAGTTCGGGGTCGAACGCGGCGAGCATGCGGACCGCGAGCAGGCCCGCGTTGCGCGCGCCGGCCACCGAGACGGTCGCGACCGGCACGCCGGCCGGCATCTGGACGATCGACAGCAGGCTGTCCATGCCGTCCAGGTAGCGCAGCGGCACCGGGACGCCGATGACCGGCAGCGGCGTGACGGAGGCGAGCATGCCCGGCAGGTGGGCGGCGCCGCCGGCGCCCGCGATGATCGCCTTGAGCCCGCGCTTGTGCGCGTTCTCGCCGTAGGCGACCATCTCGCGCGGCATGCGGTGGGCGGAGACGACGTCGACCTCGTACGGGATCTCGAACTCGTCGAGGGCCTGGGCGGCGGCCTCCATGACGGGCCAGTCGGAGTCCGAACCCATCACGATGCCGACGACAGGGCTGGTTGCGGAGCTCATTCGGTGATCGTTCCTCGCAGGTAGGCGGCCGCGTGGCGGGCGCGCTCGCGGACGTCGTCGAGGTCGTCCCCGAAGACGTTGACGTGGCCGACCTTGCGGCCGGGCTTCACGTCCTTCCCGTACATGTGGATGCGCAGGCCCGGGTCACGGGCCATGCAGTGCAGGAAGGCGTGGTACATGTCCGGGTAGTCGCCGCCGAGGACGTTGACCATGACGGTCCACTTGGCGCGCGGCCTGGGGTCGCCGAGCGGGAGGTCGAGGACGGCCCGCAGGTGGTTCTCGAACTGCGAGGTGACGGCGCCGTCCTGGCTCCAGTGGCCGGAGTTGTGCGGGCGCATGGCCAGCTCGTTGACCAGGATCCGGCCGTCCCGGGTCTGGAACAGCTCGACCGCGAGGTGGCCGGTGATGCCGAGGTCGCCGGCGATGCGCAGGGCGAGCTGCTGGGCCTCGTCGGACAGGGCCGGGTCGAGGTCCGGCGCGGGGGCGGTGACCTCGGCGCAGACGCCGTTCTCCTGGACGCTCTCGACGACCGGGTAGGCGACGGCCTGGCCGCTGGGCGAGCGGACGACGTTGGCGGCCAGCTCGCGGACGAAGTCGACCTTCTCCTCGGCCAGCACCGGCACGCCCGCCAGGAACGGGGCCTGGGCCTCCTGCTCGTCGTCGACGACCCACACGCCCTTGCCGTCGTAGCCGCCGCGGACGGTCTTCAGGACGACGGGGTAGCCCTCGCCTTCCTCGGCGAAGGCCGTCACGTCGGCCGGGTCGGCGACGATCCGGTGCCGGGGGCAGGGCACCCCGATGGCGTCGAGCTTCGCCCGCATGACGCCCTTGTCCTGGGCGTTGACCAGCGCGTCGGGGCCGGGGCGGACGGCGATGCCGTCGGCCTCCAGCGCCCGCAGGTGCTCGGTCGGGACGTGCTCGTGGTCGAAGGTGATCACGTCGCAGCCGGCCGCGAAGCGGCGCAGGGTGTCGAGGTCGCGGTAGTCGCCGAGCACAACCTCGGAGACGACCTGTGCCGCGGAGTCCTGGGGGGTGTCGGCGAGGAGCTTGAACCTGACCCCGAGCGGGATACCCGCCTGGTGTGCCATGCGGGCCAACTGCCCGCCGCCGATCATGCCCACCACTGGAAAATTCACATTGCCCGGGGAAGTCACGTGGCCAGGATATCCGGGCCGATCGGGGGCGATGGAACCGCTGGTGGCAAGGCCGGAGGACCCTTCGGGGTGGACGCGCGTAGATGTCAACCGGGGACGCGAGGGGCTGAGCCGTTCGGCGGAACCGGGTAGCCTGGACGGCCAGGTCCTGGTCTACGCAGTCCGATCATGTGCGTGCACGCAGGGCACAAGGGGCGGGCACCGTCCTGACGCACCGCCCTTTCGACCGCACGCGCATGGAGGCAGCCCGGTATGGCCACGACCGCAGCTCCGAGTCCCACACTCGTGCAGAAGTTGCGCGGACTCACGGGGGAAGCCGTGAAGTTCGGCATCGTCGGTCTGAGCGGCGTGGTGGTCAACTTCCTGGTGTTCTGGGTCTGCATCAACGGCCTGCACCTGGCCTCGCTGCGCTCGAACATCGCCGCGACGCTGATCGCGATCGCCACCAACTACCTCGGCTACCGCTACTGGCTGTACCGGGACCGCGACGCCGCCTCGCGCAAGCGGGAGATCACGCTGTTCCTGGTGTTCAGCGGCATCGGCATGCTGATCGAGACCGGCGTGCTCGGCACCTCGGTGTACCTGCTCGGCCTGGACTCGCACTTCGAGCAGCTGGGCGCCAAGCTGGTCGGCCTCGCACTGGGCACCGTTTTCCGGTTCGTCTCCTACCGCACGTGGGTGTTCAAGGCGATGCCCGAGGCCGAGCCCCAGGCCGCGCACGCCACCGGCAGCGAGCTGGCCGCGCAGGCCGAGCTGATGCTGGCCGCCGAGGAGATCCGGTACGCCAAGGCCGAGTGACCTCCCCCACGTCCCCGCCGTCGGGCCCGCGAGCACCCCGCTCGCGGGCCCGACGCACGTCCGCCCGCGGCCACCGGGGTTCCCCTCCCACGAGGGCCTGAGGCTCCCGGGACCGCTCAGTCCTCGTGACTGCGGCCGAGGAACAGCGCGAACACCGGCGGCCGCAGCGACAGCAGTTCGAGCCGGCCGCCGTCCGCCTCCGCGAGGTCGCGGGCGACGGCCAGGCCGATCCCGGTGGAGTTGCGGCCGCTGACCGCGCGCTCGAAGACCCGGTTGCCCAGCTCCGGCGGCACCCCGGCGCCCTGGTCCTGCACCTCGACCACGACCGAGGTGCCGGACGGGCGGACCCGCAGGGTGATCGTCCCGGCGCCGTGCATCAGGGAGTTCTCGATCAGGGTGGCCAGCACCTGGGCGACCGTGCCCGGGGTGCCGACGGCGATGACGCCGTGCAGGCCCTCCAGGGAGAGCACCCTTCCCTTCTCGCGCAGGGTCGGGCCCCACTCCTCCACCTGCTGCTTGATCACCTCGTCGAGCTCGAAGGCGACGGCGGTGGGGCTGCGCGGGTCGCGCTGGGTGGTCAGCAGTCGCTGGACGACGTCGGTGAGCCGCTCGACCTGCTGGAGGGCGATGGTCGCCTCCTCCTTGACGGTCTCCGGGTCCTCGGCGAGGGCGGTGATCTCCTCCAGCCGCATGGACAACGCGGTGAGCGGGGTGCGCAGCTGGTGCGAGGCGTCGGCGGCGAGCCGGCGCTCGGCGGTGAGCATGCGGGCGATCCGTTCGGCGCTGACGTCCAGCACCTCGGCGACCCGGTCGAGTTCCGGCACTCCGTAGCGGCGGTCGCGCGGGCGGGGGTCGCCGGAGCCGAGCCGCTCGGCGGTCTCGGCGAGGTCGGTGAGCGGCCGGGCGAGCCGCTTGGCCTGCCAGACGGCGAGCGCGACGGCGGCCTGGACGGCGAGCAGGGCGACGGCGCCGAGCAGCAGCAGCATGTTGGCGATCTCGTGGTCGACGTCCTCGCGGGACTGCACGACGGTGACGGTCTCGTTGTTCCCGCCGTGCTCGACGGCCTGCAGCACCGACTTCCCGTCCGGGCGCACGCCGGCCGAGACGACCGACTGCCCGGGGATCCGCACCTCGATGTAGGTGCCTTCGGTGGCCTGGCTGTCGAAGGATCCCGGGTTGACCGGCTCGTGGTTCGCGAGCCGGTTCTCCACCAGCGCGAGCACCCGGACGGCGGTGGCCTCCGTCTTGTCCTGGGCCGCGTCGGCGATGGTCTTCTTCTCGACCCAGGCGAGCGGTACGCAGAACACGACGACCACCACCAGGACGACGCCCAGCAGCGAGTTGATCATCCGGCGTTTCACGCTGCCGCTCCCCGAGGTGTTGCGCTTCATCGGCCGCGATCCGGCCGTGCTCTCCGTACGGGGGCTAATTCTTCTCGAACCGGAAGCCCACTCCGCGCACGGTGGCGATGTAGCGCGGGTTGGCCGCGTCGTCGCCGAGCTTCTTGCGCAGCCAGGAGATGTGCATGTCCAGGGTCTTGGTGGAGGTCCACCAGGTGGTGTCCCAGACCTGGCGCATGATCTCCTCGCGGGTCACGACCCGGCCGGCGTCCCGGACGAGGACGCGCAGCAGCTCGAACTCCTTGGCGGAGAGCGTCAGCTCCTCCTCGCCGAGCCAGGCGCGGTGCGACTCGATGTCGATCTTGACGCCGTGCGCGCCGGTGGTGAGCTGGTCGACGTTGCCGCGCCGGAGCAGGGCCCGGACCCGGGCGAGCAGCTCGGCCAGCCGGAACGGCTTAGTGACGTAGTCGTCGGCGCCCGCGTCGAGACCGACGACGGTGTCCACCTCGTCCGCGCGGGCGGTGAGCACCAGAACGGGGCAGCTCTTGCCGTCGGCGCGCAGCCGCCGGCAGACCTCAAGGCCGTCCATCTCGGGCAGACCGAGGTCGAGGACGACGAGGTCGACCTCCTCGGTGAGGCCGGCGGCGAGCGCGGTGGGGCCGTCCTCGCGGACGAGCACCTCGTATCCCTCGCGGCGCAGGGCCCGGGCCAGCGGTTCGGAGATCGCCGGATCGTCCTCGGCGAGCAGCACACAGGTCATGTGGTGATGGTAGTCCGCCGTACCCGGCCCGATGGACCTGTGAAGTAGTTCACAGAGCGTGATCGTTATACAAGGACCCACGTCCGCTCAACGGACGCCTCCCGACCGCCCGTTCGGCGAAGATTCCGCCCTTGGATCTTGAATACGAAGGAAGACGTCCCCATCTACCATGGATCAATCGGGAGGATCGGCTGCGGACTTTGCCATTGCCATACCTAATTCGAGCGTTTTGTCATCTGATACCGCCAAATATCGCCACGTACAGTGGTTCCGTCCACGTCCGCCGCCACCCCCCTAGGCGGACGCTGTCAGGCAAGGAACCACTACACATGGCGTCTACGCTCCAGGACGCCGGCGTCACGTCGGCCTCCCCCAGCGGCAAGACCTTCCTCGGCCACCCCCGAGGTCTCGCGACTCTCTTCATGAGCGAGATGTGGGAACGCTTCAGCTACTACGGCATGCGTGCCCTGCTGGTCCTCTACATGACCGCCTCCATCTCGGAGGGCGGCCTCGGCATGAAGACGGCGGTCGCCGCCGCCGTGTACAGCGTGTACACGGCGATGGTCTACCTGCTGGCCCTCCCGGGCGGCTGGATCGCCGACCGATTCCTCGGCGCTCGCAAGACCGTCGCGGTCGGCGGCACGATCATCATGATCGGCCACTTCCTGCTGGCCGTGCCGTTCAGCGGCGCGTTCTTCGCCGGTCTGGCCTTCATCGCGATCGGCTCCGGTCTGCTCAAGGCCAACATCTCGACGATGGTCGGCCACCTCTACGACGGCCCGAACGACCCGCGTCGCGACGGTGGCTTCACCGTCTTCTACATGGGCATCAACCTCGGCGCCTTCGCGGCCCCGCTGGTCATCGGCACCATCGGCCAGAGCGTCAGCTGGCACCTGGGCTTCGCGCTGGCCGGCGTCGGCATGGCGCTCGGCCTCGGCCAGTTCCTGCTGGGCACCCGCCACCTGAGCCCGAAGAGCGACATCGTCACCTCGCCGATCACCCCGGCCGAGAAGGCGTCGATCTTCAAGAAGGCCGGCGCCTGGCTGGCCGCGGCCGTGGTGATCTACGGCGCCCTCGCCGCGAGCGGCTCGTTCACCATCGATTGGGTGCTCTGGCCGCTGTCCGTCGCGGGCATCCTGATCCCGGTGCTCGTCTTCGCCAAGGTGAAGCGCGACAAGGACCTCGACTCCACCGAGCAGTCCCGGATGAGCGGCTACATCTGGTTCTTCGTCGCCGCCGCCGTGTTCTGGATGATCTACGACCAGTCCGGTTCGACGCTGAGCATCTTCGCGGACAAGCACACCGCGTCCACGCTGCTCGGCTTCAACTTCCCGTCGACGTGGTTCCAGTCGCTCAACCCGCTGTACATCATGGCGCTGGCGCCGGTCTTCGCCTGGATCTGGGTCGCCCTGGCCCGCCGGTCGAAGAACCCCAGCACCACCATGAAGTTCGCCATCGGTCTGCTGATGATCGGCGCGTCCTTCATCGTCATGATGCTGGCGATGGCCGCCGCCTCCGGCGACACCAAGGTCACCCCGCTGTGGCTGGCCATGGTCTACCTGGTCCAGACCGTCGGTGAGCTCACGCTCTCCCCCGTCGGCCTGTCCGTCACCACCAAGCTGGCGCCCACCAAGTACGCCAGCCAGATGATGGGCGTCTGGTTCCTCGCCGTCACCGCCGGCGACTGCGTCGCCGCGATCTTCCAGCTCGTGCTGGGCGACGGCGTGGTCGGCAGCACCTGGTACTTCGCGGTCCAGGGCGTGATGGCGATCCTCGCCGGTGTCGCCCTCGCGATGTACCGCAAGAAGGTCAACACGCTCATGGGCGACGTGCACTGACACGCGCCCGATCCGGCCGGGGCCGGTGTGGATTCCTGGAATCCGCACCGGCCCCGGCCGCGTTCGCGGGCTTCCGCGAACCGGTAAACCGCTCGACCGGGTGGTGGCGGGTCTGCCTATGGTGCCCGTCATGCCGACCGACGCACTCCCCCGTCAACTCGCCCGCACCCGGCGCTTCGCGCTGGGCACCCCCACCCACCCCGTGATCACCGCCGACGGCACCACCGTGCTGTTCGTCCGCAGCCTCGGCGGCGCCGACCCGGTCAACCGCCTGTGGGCGCTCGACACCGCCACCGGCGAGGAGCGGCTGCTCGCCGACCCGGCCGCGCTCGGCTCCGACGACGGCGACCTGCCCGAGGCCGAGCGGATCCGGCGCGAACGGGCCCGGGTCGCCGCCTCCGGCATCACCGCCTTCTCCACCGACGCCACCGGCCGGCTCGCCGCCTTCGCGCTCGGCGGGCACCTGTGGCTCGCCGACACCACCGCGGGCACCGTGCGCGCCGTCCCCACCGCCACCGAGGTGTACGACCCGCGCCTCGACCCGTCCGGCCGCCTGATCGCCTACGTCGGCGGCGGCGCCCTGCGGGTGGTCTCCACCGACGGCGGCGGCGACCGCGCGCTCGCCGAACCCGAGGACGCGGACGTGACGTACGGCGTCGCCGAGCACGTCGCCACCGAGGAGATGTACCGCTCCCGCGCCCACTGGTGGTCCCCCGACGGCACCGCGCTGCTCGTCGCCCGGGTCGACGAGCGCGAGGTCACCCGGCTGCACCTCGCCGACCCGGCCGACCCGGCCCGGCCCCCGCGCGCCATCCGCTACCCGCTCGCCGGCACCGCCAACGCCGACGTCTCCCTGTGGCTGCTCGGCCTCGACGGCGCACGGACCGCGGTCCGCTGGGACCGGGCCGCGTTCGAGTACGTCACGGCCGCCGGCTGGGACGCCCACGGCCCGTACGCCTGCGTCCAGAGCCGCGACCAGCGCACCGTCCGCACGCTCGCGATCGAACCCGGCGGCGACGTCCGGGTGCTCGCCGAGCAGCGCGACGACCACTGGGTCGAGCTCGTCCCCGGGCTGCCCCTGCGCACCGCCTCCGGCGCCCTCGTCGACACCGCCGTCCACGGCGACACCCAGCACCTGACGGTCGACGGCGAGCCCGTCACCCCGCCGGGGCTGCAACTGTGGGAGGTGCTCGGCACGGAGGGCGAGCGGGTCCTGTTCACCGCCGTCGACGAACCCACCGAGACCCACCTCTGGAGCTACGAACCGGGCACCGGCGTCCGCAGGCTGAGCGAGGGCCCGGGCCAGCACACCGGCGTCCGCCGGGGCGCCACCCTGGTCGTCACCACCCGCCGCGAGGGCCACCCCGGCGGACGCGCCACCGTCCGGCGCGAGGGACGCGCGGCCCTGGAACTCACCTCGCACGCCGAGGCGCCCGTGCTCACCGCCTCCCCCGAACTGCTGCGGCTCGGCCCGCGCGAGATGCGCGCCGCGCTCTGGCTGCCCACCGGGTACCGCCCCGAGGACGGCCCGCTGCCCGTCCTCCTCGACCCGTACGGCGGGCCGGCCACCCGGAAGGTCGGCACCGGCGGCGTGTGGTGGGACCTCGTCTCCCGCTGGTTCGCCGAGCAGGGCTTCGCGGTGCTCGCCGTCGACGGCCGCGGCACGCCCGGCCGCGGTCCCCGCTGGAGCAAGGAGATCCACGGCGACAAGGCCGGACCGGCCCTGACGGACCAGGTCGACGGCCTGCACGAGGCCGCGAGGCGGCGCCCCGGCGTGTTCGACCTCGACCGGGTCGCCATCCGCGGCTGGTCCTACGGCGGTTACCTCGCCGCGCTCGCCGTCCTGCGCCGCCCGGACGTCTTCCACGCGGCGTCGGCCGGCGCCGCCCCCACTGACCAGCGGCTCTACACCACCCACTGGCAGGAACGCTTCCTCGGCCACCCGGACGAGCACCCCGGGCACTACGACTCGGGCTCGCTGATCGCCGACGCCCCGAAGCTGCGCCGCCCCCTGCTGCTGATCCAGGGCCTCGCGGACGACAACGTCTTCCCCGTCCACGCCCTGCGCCTGTCCAGCGCGCTGCTCGCCGCGGGCCGCCCCCACGAGGTGCTCCCGCTGAGCAACACGACGCACTCCCCCACCGACGAGACCGTGGCGGCGAACCTGCTGCAGCACGAACTCGGGTTCCTGAGGCGCTCGTTGGGCATCTCCTAGGAGACGGGTGGTTCCCCGCACCCGCCACCCCGGGGGTGCGGGGAACCGCTCACGGAGGAGGGCTCAGACCTCCCGTGCGCCCGACCGCCAGACCGCGGCCGTCAGCGGCACCCCCGGACGGTAGGCCAGGTGCACGTGCGAGGGCGCGTCCAGGAGCAGCAGGTCCGCCCGCGCCCCGGCCGCGACCACGCCGACGTCACCGCGGCGCAGCGCGTGCGCCCCGCCCGCCGTCGCCGCCCAGACCGCCTCGTCCGGCGTCATCCCCATCTCCCGCACCGCGACCGCGATGCAGAACGCCATCGAACTCGTGAAGCTGGAGCCCGGGTTGCAGTCCGTGGACAGCGCCACGACCGCGCCCGCGTCGAGCAGCCGGCGCGCGTCGGGGTACTGCGCCCGGGTCGAGAACTCCGCCCCGGGCAGCAGCGTCGCCACCGTCGCGGAGCCGGCCAGCGCGGCCACGTCCTCGTCCGTCAGGTGGGTGCAGTGGTCGGCCGAGGCCGCCCCCAGCTCGACCGCGAGCTGCACGCCCGGACCGTACGTCAGCTGGTTGGCGTGCACCCGGGGCGTCAGCCCGCGCTCGATGCCGGCGGTGAGGACCGCCCGTGCCTGGTCCCCGTCGAACGCGCCCTTCTCGCAGAACACGTCCACCCACCGGGCGTGCGGGGCGCAGGCGTCCAGCATCTCCCCGGTGACGAGGTCGACGTACGCCGCCGGGTCGTCCGCGAACTCGGGCGCGACGACGTGCGCGCCCAGGTACGTGGTCTCCGGGGTGTACTGGGCGGCGATCCGCAGCGCCCGGGCCTCGTCGGCCACCGTCAGCCCGTAGCCGGACTTGCACTCGATGGTCGTGGTGCCCTGGCGCAGCGCCTCCCGGACGAACCGGCCCAGGTTGGCGTCGAGTTCGGCGTCGGTCGCGGCCCGGGTGGCCGCCACCGTGGTCCGGATCCCGCCGGCGGTGTAGGACTGGCCGGACATCCGGGCGTTGAACTCGGCGGTGCGGTCGCCCGCGAACACCAGGTGGGCGTGCGAGTCGACGAAGCCGGGCAGCAGGGCCCGCCCCTGCGCGTCGAAGGCCACGTCGGCGGCGGGCGCGTCCGCGGCCGGGCCTACCCAGGCGACGGTGTCGCCGTCCAGCACCACGGCCGCGTCGGTCAGCAGGCCGAGCGGCCCGGCCCCCTGGCCGGGGTCGTTGGTGACCAGGCTGCCGATGCCGGTGATCAGGGTGGTCGGGTTGCTCAAGACGACGCCTTCCGTACGGAGTTGGAGGAACGGATCAGCAGCTCAGCGCGCCGATCGAGGCCCGCAGCGCGCCCGGGACGTCCGGAACGAGCCGGTGCACGCCGTCCGCGACGACCTGCCGGCCGCCGACCACCACGTGCCGGACGTCCGCCGCCGAGGCCGCGAAGACGGCGATCTCGGCGCCCAGTGCGGGCGGCGGCCCGGCGGTGCGCACCGAGTCGAGGGCGAGCACGGTGAAGTCGGCGAGCGCCCCCGCCTCGATCCGGCCCGCCTCCGGCCAGCCGAGCGAGGCGTGCCCGTCCTCCGTCCCGGCCCGCAGGAGCGCGTTGGCCGTCCAGTGCCCGCGCGTGCGGGTGCGCAGCCGTTCGTCGAGCTCCAGGGCGCGCGCCTCCTCGAACGGGTCGATGACGGCGTGGCTGTCGCTGCCGAGGGTGACCGGGCACCCCGCCGAGGCGAGGCTCCGGGCCGGGCCGATGCCGTCCGCGAGGTCCCGCTCGGTGGTGGGGCACATGCAGATCGTGGTGGAGCTGTCGGCGAGGAGGCGGACGTCCTCGTCGGTGAGGTGGGTCGCGTGGACGGCCGAGGTGCGCGGTCCGAGCGCGCCGTGGTCGGCGAGCAGCCGCGTCGGGGTGACGCCGTGCGCGGCGAGGCAGGCGTCGTTCTCGGCGGTCTGTTCGGACAGGTGGACGTGCAGCGGGGCTCCGCGCAGCTCGGACCACCGCGCGACGGTGCCCAGTTGCCCGGCGGGCACGGCCCGCACCGAGTGGATGGCGGCGCCGATCCGGGCGTGCTCGCGCGGCTTGAGTGCGTCGGCCCGGGCCGCCCACGCCTCGGCGTCGCCGTCGCTGAAGCGCAGCTGCGGCCCGGTCGGCTCGGCGCCGAAGCCCGAGGACAGGTAGCAGGTGTCGAGCAGGGTGATCCGGATGCCCGCCCGGGCGGCGGCCTCGATCAGCGCCTCGCCCATCACGTTGGGGTCGTCGTAGCGGGCGCCGCCGGGGCCGTGGTGCAGGTAGTGGAACTCGCCGACGGCGGTGATCCCGGCGAGCGCCATCTCGGCGTAGACCGCGGTGGCAAGCTCCAGGTAGCGGTCCGGGTCGAGCGCCCCGGCGAACCGGTACATGGTGTCGCGCCAGGTCCAGAACGTCCCGGAGCCGACCTGGACGTGGCCGCGCAGCGCCCGGTGGAAGGCGTGCGAGTGGGCGTTGGCCTGGCCGGGCACGAGCAGCCCGACGAGGCGGACGGCGCCGTCCGGGCACGGCCCGCTGTCCGGCGTGACGGCGGTGATCCGGCCGCCGGGGCCGGTGGCGATCAGGACGTCCCGCTCGACCACCGGCCCGTTGGCGTGCGGCAGCCAGGCGTACTGCGCCCAGTAGGTGGTTGTCTGCGCGCCCGCGGCACGACTCAACGACACGCCAGGTCCTCCAGTACGTCGGCCAGGGCGGCGACCCCGGCGAGGCAGTCGGGCGTCTCGGCGTGCTCGGCCGGGGAGTGCGAGACGCCGCTCGGGTTCCGCACGAACAGCATGGCGGTCGGGATCGCGGACGCCAGGATCCCGGCGTCGTGTCCCGCGCCGGTGGGCAGCACCGGGGCGTTCAACAGCTTGGCGAGGCGGTCGCGCAGCGGGCCGTCGAACTCCACCACGGGCGTGTAGGACTCGCGGGTGAGCTCGACCCGGACGCCGTCGCGCTCGCCGCGCTCGGCGGCGGCCCGCTCGATCTCGGCGACCAGCGCGGTGAGGGTGCGCTCGTCGGCGGCCCGGGAGTCGAGCCAGCCGCGGACCAGGGAGGCGATCGCGTTGGTGCCGTTGGGCTCGACCGCGACCTTGCCGAAGGTGGCGAGGGCGCCCGCCTCCCGCGCCTTCTTCCGCGCGGAGAGCACGGTGTTGGCGTAGGTGAGCATCGGGTCGCGGCGGTCCTCGATGCGGGTGGTGCCGGCGTGGTTGGCCTCGCCGTGGAAGTCGAAGCGCCAGCGGCCGTGCGGCCAGATGGCCCCGGCCACGCCGACGGGCTGGTCCTCGGCGAGGTAGCGGCCCTGCTCGACGTGGAGTTCGACGAAGGCGCCGATCCGGGCGAGCCGGCCGTCGTCCGCGCCGATCGCGGTGGGGTCGTAGCCGGCCCGCTCCATCGCGTCGGGCAGCCGGATCCCGTCGGCGTCGCGCAGCGCGTACGCGGCGTCGCGGTCCAGCAGGCCGGACGTCAGCCGGGAGCCGATGCAGGCCACGCCGAACCGGGCGCCCTCCTCGTCGCCGAAGTTGACGATCGCCAGTGGGCGCGTGAACCCGGCACCGCGGTCGCGGAGTTCGTCCAGGGCGGCGAAGGAGGACACGACGCCGAGCGGGCCGTCGAAGGCGCCGCCGTCGGGGACGGAGTCCAGGTGCGAGCCGGTGACGATCGCGCCGTCCCCGGCCGGGTCGCCCAGCCAGGCCCACTGGTTGCCGTTGCGGTCCAGCTCGTAGGTCAGGCCGCGGTCGCGGGCCTGCTGCTCGAACCAGGCCCGGCACTCGGCGTCGGCGGAGTTCCACGCGAAGCGGCGGTAGCCGCCGGAGGCGGCGGAGCGGCCCACGGGGAGCAGCTCCGCCCACATCGCTTCGAACGAACTCACGCGACCGCCCCGCTACGCTCGGCGGTCACGTTCCGCGACTCGCCGCGCTCGCTCACAGCTCACCCATCGGAACGCGGACGCCACGCTCGGCGGCGACCTCGTCGGCGCGGTCGTACCCGGCGTCCACGTGCCGGATGACGCCCATGCCCGGGTCGTTGGTGAGCACCCGGCGGATCTTCTCCCCGGCCAGCGGGGTGCCGTCGGCGACGGTGACCTGGCCGGCGTGGATCGAGCGGCCGATGCCGACGCCGCCGCCGTGGTGGATGGAGACCCAGGACGCGCCGGAGGCGACGTTGACCATGGCGTTGAGCAGCGGCCAGTCGGCGATCGCGTCCGAGCCGTCGAGCATGGCCTCGGTCTCGCGGTACGGGGAGGCGACCGAACCGCAGTCCAGGTGGTCGCGGCCGATGACGATCGGCGCGGACAGCTCGCCGGAGGCGACCATGTCGTTGAAGCGCTCGCCGGCCTTGTCGCGCTCGCCGTAGCCGAGCCAGCAGATGCGCGCGGGGAGGCCCTGGAAGTGCACCTTCTCCTGGGCCATCTTGATCCAGCGGGCCAGCGACTCGTTCTCCGGGAAGAGGTCGAGGACGGCCTTGTCGGTCTTGTGGATGTCCTGCGGGTCGCCGGACAGCGCCGCCCAGCGGAACGGGCCCTTGCCCTCGCAGAACAGCGGGCGGATGTACGCGGGGACGAAGCCGGGGAAGGCGAACGCCCGGTCGTAGCCGGCCAGCTGGGCCTCGCCGCGGATCGAGTTGCCGTAGTCGAAGACCTCGGCGCCGCGGTCCTGGAAGCCGACCATCGCCTCGACGTGCCGGGCCATCGACTCGCGGGAGCGCTGGGTGAACTCGGCGGGCTTCTCGGCCGCGTAGGTGGCCATGTCGTCGAAGGCGACGCCGACCGGCAGGTAGCTCAGCGGGTCGTGGGCGCTGGTCTGGTCGGTGACGATGTCGATCGGTGCGTCCATCGCGAGCAGCTGCGGGACGAGTTCGGCGGCGTTGCCCAGCACGCCGATGGACAGCGGCTGCCTCTTGTCGCGGGCGGCGGTGGCGAGCTCCAGCGCGTGGGAGAGGTCCTTGGCCTCGACGTCCAGGTAGCGGTGCTCGATGCGGCGCGAGATGCGGGACGGGTCGCAGTCGATGCAGATCGCGACGCCGCCGTTCATGGTGACGGCCAGCGGCTGGGCGCCGCCCATGCCGCCGAGGCCGGCGGTGAGGGTGATGGTGCCCTCGAGGGTGCCGCCGAAGCGCTTGTTGGCGACGGCCGCGAAGGTCTCGTAGGTGCCCTGGAGGATGCCCTGGGTACCGATGTAGATCCAGGAGCCGGCGGTCATCTGGCCGTACATGGTGAGCCCGAGGCTCTCCAGGCGGCGGAACTCCTCCCAGTTGGCCCAGTCGCCGACCAGGTTGGAGTTGGCGATCAGCACGCGCGGCGCCCACTCGTGGGTCTGCATGACGCCGACCGGGCGACCGGACTGGACCAGCATGGTCTCGTCCTGCTTCAGGCCCTGGAGGGTCTTCACCATGGCGTCGAAGGAGCGCCAGTCGCGCGCGGCCTTGCCGGTGCCGCCGTAGACCACCAGCTTCGACGGGTGCTCGGCGACCTCGGGGTCGAGGTTGTTCATGAGCATCCGCAGGGCGGCCTCCTGCTGCCAGCCCTGCGTCGTGAGCCCCGTGCCGCGCGCCGCACGCACTTCGCGCGGCCCGCTCGTCTGCTGCTGCACCATGTCCCGGTCTCCCTGCGGATGGATTCATTCAGGCTTGGTTCGGCTGAATATATCCAAACATTCCGCTCGCGACCAGACCCGGAGCCCATCGGATCAGCAGCGGCCGAAACCCGCCTCCAGGCACGCCGGAGGGCCCGTCCGGCGTGCCGGAACGGGCTCTCGCGGACCTCAGGCGGCGGCGCCGCCGTCCCAGTCGATGCCGATCTCGGCCAGCCAGCGGCGGTCGGCGTCGTCGGGTGCGGTGGGGCCGGCGGGCGCCGGCGGACGGGGGATCTCCTGGATCGGGCCGAGGCCGTACTTCTCGGCGGCCGCGGCGGCGGCCCGGGCGTCCGGTTCGATGACGCCGACGTGCACGGCGGACTCGTCGCCCGGGTCGAGGACGGTCAGTTCGGGTTCGGGCAGGCGCCGCAGGGTGACGCGGCGTCCGCAGGCGGGGCAGGACCATTCGTCGGCACCCGATGCCAGGCGGGCGACGAACTTCATCTCGTGGATCACGCGCATGGGCGGCACCCCCTGTATGAGGGGATGCCCCGGTTCGCGCCCGGCCACGCCCACAGCGCGGCGGCCCTGTCTACTCCAAGAACAGGCCACGTGCCGCGGCCGACTGCTCGATGGCCTCCAACCTGGCCTCCGCGCCCGGGATCTCGTCGCACATGCTCTGGAGGAGCACCCGGCCCAGCATCATCGGCGCACACGCGGTGTCGAAGACCAGACCGGTGCCGACGGCCGCCGGCAGCATCAGGTCGGACAGCTTGGCGACCGGCGCGAACGCGCTGTCCGCCACCGTCAGCACCGTCAGCCCGCACTGCCTGGCCACCGCCAGGGCGTCCATCAGCTCCCGCGGGTAGCGCGGCAGCGCGAAGCAGAGCAGCGCCGTCGCGCCGGCCGCGGTGGCCTGCTCCAGCCGGTCGGCGAGCATGCTGCCGCCCTCGTCGAGCAGCCGGACGTCCGGGTGCACCTTGGTCGCGAAGTACGCGAAGCCGCGCGCCTGGGCCGACGCGGCCCGCAGGCCGAGCACCGGCAGCGGGCGGGAGGCGGCGAGCAGCCGGGCGGCGCGGATGATCGGCTCGGGGTCGGCGAGCAGGTCGGCGAGGTGGCGCAGGTGCTCGATCTCGGCGAGCACGGCCTGCTGGTGCTCGTTGCGCACCGCCTCGTGCGGGCCCTCCGGGGCGACCGCCTCGCCCGCGCCGAGCTCGCGCAGCTGCCGGCGCAGCGCCGGGTAGCCGTCGTAGCCGAGGGCCACCGCGAACCGGGTGACGGACGGCTGGCTCACCCCGGCGAGCTCGGCCACCTCGACGCTGGACAGGAACGGCGCCTCGGTGGCATGCCGGACCAGCGAGTGCGCGATCCGCCGCTGGGTCGGCGTCAGCCGGTGCCCCTCGAAGAGCTGGAGCAGCCGCGCGGAGGGACCGACCGTGCCGGTCTCGTCGGTGGCGGTCATCGGCGGTACCTCCGGGTGCGAGCGGTTCGGACGACGACTGTGCAGCAGCGCGCGGCGCCTGGCAAAGACGTCTCGTACGACGGGACGGCCCCTGAGACGTCCCGATGGGCGGACAGTCTGGCGGACGACGGACGGCCCGTACGCTCCGGGAGCCCCGGGGCCGCGCTCGGGGTAACCCTGATTTGTCCCTGAGCCCGCCCCGATTCCCCCCGCGAACGGATGGACCGGGCCCCGGCGAGGCCCCACGCTGGTGGCCATGGACACTCGCCAGGACGAACTGCGGCGCGACCTCGACGCCACCCTGCAGGCCCGCAAGGAACTCGGCAAGGAGTACGAGTCGGAGCTGGTCGACTCGTTCCTGAAGCGGCTGGACGCCCGCATGGACGCCCGGGCCGAGCGCCCCGCCGGGCGGCCCGACGACTGGCACCCGTCGTACGCCCACCGACCCCGCCGCGGCTGGTCCTCCGGCCGCTCCGGCTCCCGCCTCGCGGTGGTCTCGCTCGCGCTCGGCATCCCGCTCACCGCGATCGCGAGCGACGCCCAGAACGGCGGGCTGATCGGCCTGCTCGCCTGCTGGGCGGGCATCGTCGGCGTCAACTTCGCCGCCGCCCTGGGCGACCGCCGCGACCGCGACGACCGCCGGCGGCGGGACGACTGGGACTGAGAGCCCGTCACCCCGCCGCCGGCCACGACCGTCAGGCCAGCGGACCGGTGACCCGCTCGACCGCCCGCACCAGCGCGCCGGAGGCGACCAGCTCGGCGGCGGCCTCCAGGTCCGGCGAGAGGAAGCGGTCGCGGCCGGCGCCGCCGATCCCCGCCTCGCGGGCCGCGGCCACGGCGGCCGCAGTGGCCGGGGCGAGCCGGCCGGCCGAGTCGGCCTGCTGACGGATCTCCAGCGCGCGGGCGGCGGCGGTGAGCTCGACGGCGAGGATGCGGCCCAGGTTCTCGACCGCCTGACGCAGCTTGCGGGCCGCGGACCAGCCCATCGACACGTGGTCCTCCTGCATCGCGGAGGACGGGATCGAGTCGACCGACGCCGGGACGGCCAGCCGCTTGTTCTCGCTGACCAGCGCCGCCTGGGTGTACTGGGCGATCATCAGACCGGAGTCCACCCCCGGGTCGTCGGCCAGGAAGGCCGGCAGGCCGTGCGAACGCGCCTTGTCCAGCAGCCGGTCGGTGCGCCGCTCGGAGATCGAGCCGAGGTCGGCGGCCGCGATGGCGAGGAAGTCCAGCACGTACGCGACCGGCGCGCCGTGGAAGTTGCCGTTCGACTCCACCCGGCCGTCGGGCAGCACGACCGGGTTGTCCACCGAGGCGGCGAGCTCGCGCGAGGCGACCAGCTGGGCGTGCGCGACGGTGTCGCGGCCGGCGCCGGCCACCTGCGGGGCGCAGCGGATCGAGTAGGCGTCCTGGACGCGCGGCGCGTCGTCCTGGTGGTGGCCGGTCAGGCCCGAGCCCTTGAGGACGGCGAGCATGTTGGCCGCGCTCAGCGCCTGGCCCGGGTGCGGGCGGATCGGGGCGTGCAGCTCGGGGGCGAGCACCTTGTCGGTGCCGAGCAGCGCCTCCAGGCTCATCGCGGCGGTGATGTCGGCGGTGGTGAACAGGCGGCTCAGGTCCGAGATGGCCATGACGAGCATGCCGAGCATGCCGTCGGTGCCGTTGATGAGGGCGAGGCCCTCCTTCTCCAGCAGCTCCACCGGCTTGATGCCGGCCGCGGCCAGCAGCTCGGCGGCGGGCTTCTCCACGCCGTCCGGGCCGGTGGCCACGCCCTCGCCCATCAGCACCAGCGCGCAGTGCGACAGCGGCGCGAGGTCACCGGAGCAGCCGAGCGAGCCGAACTCCCGCACCACGGGGGTGATCCCGGCGTTCAGCAGCGCGGCCATGGTCTGGGCGACCAGCGGACGGACGCCGGTGCGGCCGGAGGCCAGCGTCTTCATCCGCAGGAACATCAGCGCCCGGACCACCTCGCGCTCGACGGCCGGGCCCATCCCGGCCGCGTGCGAGCGCACCAGCGAGCGCTGCAGCTGGGCGCGCAGCTCGGGGCTGATGTGCCGGACGGCGAGCGCACCGAAGCCGGTGGACACGCCGTAGACGGGACGCGGCTCGGCCGCGAGAGCATCGATGCGGGCCCGGGCGGCCGCCATCTCGGCGAGCGCGTCCGGACCGATCTCGACCCGGGCGTTGCCCCGGGCGACGGCCAGGACGTCCTCGGCGCTGACGTCGGCCTTGCCGACCTGGACGAGCGGCGAGTCGGAGGCCGCAGCACTGTGCATATCCATATTCACCATCACATCAGGCGAATGAAGATATGACAACAGGTGCTCGCCATTCGGATTTTCCGCCGCACCGCCCGTGAGCGCACGCCGACCCCCTCCCCCCGTGGATATCCGCCTCCCCCATGCCGCACGCTAATGGGGCAGGAACACGTACGGAGGTGGCGGGGCGATGACGCGGGCGACGGCGCGGCGGCGAGTGGTGCGGCTGCGGGGGGACGAGCGCGGGGTGCGGCCGGACGCGCTGGCGGCGGAGGAGCCGCTGGAGATCCGGGTCGGCGGGGAGCCGCTGACGGTCACCATGCGCACGCCCGGCCAGGACTTCGACCTGGTGGCGGGCTTCCTGGTCGGCGAGGGCCTGGTCCACGCCACCGAGGACCTCGCCGCCCTGCGGTACTGCGCGGGCACCGACGACGACGGCGCCAACACGTACAACGTCGTCGACGCCACCCTGCGCGGCGCCCGCACCCTGCCGCTGTCCGCGCACCGCAACCTGCTGACCACCAGCGCCTGCGGCCTGTGCGGCCGGGACACCGTCGACGCCGTCCGCACCCACGTGCGCCACCCCGTCGCCGAGGACCCGCTCAGCGTCGAACCGTCCCTCCTCTACGGCCTCCCGGAGCGGCTGCGCGCCGCCCAGCGCACCTTCGACTCCACCGGCGGGCTGCACGCCGCCGGCCTGTTCGACGCCGCGACCGGCGAGCTGCTGTGCGCCCGGGAGGACGTCGGGCGGCACAACGCCGTGGACAAGGTGGTCGGCTGGGCCCTGCGCCAGGGCCGGCTGCCGCTGACCGGCCACGTCCTGCTGGTCAGCGGACGGGCCTCGTTCGAGCTGACCCAGAAGGCCGCGCTGGCGGGCGTCCCGCTGCTGGCGGCCGTCTCGGCGCCGTCCTCGCTCGCGGTGGACCTCGCCGAGGAACTGGGCCTGACCCTGGTGGGCTTCCTGCGCGGAGAGGGCGCGAACGTCTACACCCGCCCCGACCGGATCGCCACCCCCTCCCCCGCCGTCACCCCCTGAGCTCGGCCTCGATCAGGTCGGCTGCCCGAGCCGTGCCGCCCTCGGCCCGTCCGGCAGCCGCCAGCACCGCCAGCCGCTCGGCGACCGCCGGATCACCGACGAGCTCCAGCAACGCACCGCGCAGCGCCTGCGGAGTGGCCTGGTCGGTGTCCAGGCGGCGGGCCACACCGAGGCCCACCAGCATGTCCGCGTTGCCGAACTGGTCGGCCGCCTGCGGCACCGCGATCATCGGCACCCCGTGGAACAGCCCCTCGCTGGAGCCGCCCATGCCCGCGTGGGTGACGAAGGCGTCCGCCTGCGAGAGCACCGACAGCTGCGGCACCCACCGGTGCACCTCGACGGTCGCGGGCACCTCGCCCAGCTCGGCGAGGTCGGTGTGGGCGCCGACCTGGAGCACGGTGTGCCAGCCCGGCAGGTCACCGAAGGCCTCGACGCAGGCCCGGTAGAACGCCGGCCGGTGCGTGAACGCCGAGCCGAGCGAGACCAGCAGCACCTTCTCCGCCCCCGCCGGCCGCTGCCACTGCCCCTGGTGGGCGCGGTCGCCGAAACAGGGCCCGACGAACGAGACGCGCCGCTCGTCGACCCGCTCCGCGTTGGGCTGCATCGCGCGCGGTATGAGCGCGACGGCCCGCGCCGGACGCCCCTTGAACGCGTCCACGTCACGCTCCACGGCACCGGCCTCGGCGAGCCAGTCGGCGAACCGCCGGTAGTGCTCCGGGCCGCCGGAACCCTCCCGAACGGCCGTCAACGCCTCGGCCAGATCCTCCTCGAAGCCCTCCCAGGCGACCATCGACGGCGAGAGCTGCACGACCGGCACCCCCAGCCGCTCACCGAACGCCCGCCCCGCGAAGCCCGCGATGTCGCAGAGCACCAGATCGGGCCGGTCGTCCGCGAAGGCCTCCAGCAGAACCGAGTGCATCGAGAGGGCATCGTCCAGGAACACCTCCTGGATCCCCACCGGATCCTCCACCCACCCCTCCGGGTCGTCGGCGAGCGGCAACTTCGTCGAGTACGGGACGAACCGTGCCCCCGTCGACTCGACGACCTCGCGGAACGACGGGTCGTTGACGTAGCTGACCCGGTGTCCCCGGGCGACCAGCTCGGAGATCACGGCCAGGCTCGGATTGACGTGCCCGTGGGCCGGCACGGAAGCCATGAGGATGTGGGCGCGACGGGTCATGGAGCACCTCCGGGATCAAGGATCGGCAAGAGACGAGACGTATCGTCTCGCCATTTCGTGACAAGACGATACGTCACGTCTCGTCATGGCGCATAGAATTTCCGTCATGGCTTCCAGGACCGCCCCCGACCCCGCGCGCCGCAGCGAGCGCTCCCGCACCGCCGTGCTCACCGCCGCCGCCGAACTCGTCACCGAGGTCGGCTACGGCAAGCTGACCATCGAGGCGATCGCCGCCCGGGCCGGCGTGGGGAAGCAGACCATCTACCGCTGGTGGCCGTCCAAGGGCGCGGTCGTCTTCGACGCGTTCCTCGCCGGCAGCGAGCACGAGGGCGGCATCGAGCTCCCCGACACCGGCGACCTCCGCGCCGACCTGCGGGCCGTCCTGCGCCCGTCCTCGGACCAGCTCACGGACCCGGCGTTCGACCCGACCGCCCGCGTCCTGATCGCCGAGATCGTCACCGACCCGGCGATGCACGGCGAGTACCGCACCCGCCTGCTCGACCCCCTCCTGGAGGTCACCCGCCGACGCTTCCGCAGCGCCCGCGAGGCCGGTCAGATCGCCCCCGACACGGACCTCGACCTGGCCGTGGAGCTGTTCTACGGCCCGCTCCACTACCGCTGGATGTTCCGCCTCGGCCCGCTCACCCACGACCACGCCGACCACCTGGTCGACGCCGTGCTGCGGGCGCTCAGCGCCGACTGCGGCGAGCGACCAGGACCAGGATGACGACCAGCAGGACGACGAACAGCAGCGCCCAGACGAAGCCGAAGCTCCGGCCGACCGTCCGGGACACGAAGCCCCGGTTCCTGCGCTTGGACCTGTGACGGGTGACCGCCACGTCGGTGACGTGGTGCCCCCCGACGGAGGCCTGCGGGGGAACGGGCGCCCGCTCCCCTGACACCACGGCCGCCGTCCGCACGACCGGAACCGCCTCCGCGGGCCCGGCCACCGCCACGGCACCCCCGAACGCGACCACCCCGGCCACCGCCGCACCCACCAAGCGTCTACCCACGGCCCCGCTTCCCCCCGTCCTCACGACCCATCGGCCCCCCGCCAACGATGGCACCGCCCCGCTCCCCGAGGACACCCCCCGTCCACGAACCGGAACGGACCCAGGACGGCGCAGTCACAAAACCAGCACATGAAAGCGGGGAGGCCCCACCCCCCACCTCAACCCACCCCCTCCCACCTCACCCCATCCGCCCCCGGCGTCACCCACCCACCCGAAAGCCAACCCCCACACACAAGCCCCGCGCAGCAGCCCCCCTCAAACCCCCGGAGGCGAAGCCGGCCCCGAAAGCGCCACCGCCACCAACGCCCGCATCGCACAAGTCACCTGCCCCAAAGGCAACGTCGCATCATCCGCGAACAGCTCCACCAGCCAGCCCCCCGCCGGATTCTGCCCACCCGCCGCCACCATCCCCCGGTACCCGGAGACGACGAGCATGGCCTCCTCCGCCGGGTCGTTCCCCGCCGCCCCCGCCCGGAGGGCGAAGGCGCCACCCCGAACGGCCCGCCGCGTCAGCGGATAGTGGCGGAGATCGAACACCGCGTCCGGAGCCTCGATCTGGGCACGCTGGGTCTCGGCCCGGGTGCTGCTGGGCCCGCTCGTCATCCGGTAGACGGCGTGCTGGGCGGTCCGCATCAGCTGGGAGCCCGGCGGCACGTACGACACCCACCACCCCACCGCGTCGAGCAGCCGGGCGGCGGCCTCGGCGACGACGACCAGCTTGCCGAGGGTGTCGGCGCCGTGGACGGCCCGCGCGGCGGCGTGCTGGTCGAGCGAGGACAGGACGGCGGTGAGCAGCTGCCCGGGGTCGGCGCTGTGCACGGCACCCCGGAACCGCCGTCGGTCGCCGTTGCCGATCCGTCCGCCGGGCCGCCCGCGCCCGTCCGCCCGGTGGTGGGGGTCGGCGGCGTCGGCCAGCAGCACGGTGGGGTCGGGCGAGAACCCGGGCCCGTGACTTCGCCCGGCGACGACGGGGTGGGCGGCGCGGGCGGCCTTGGCCCGGTACTGGGCGGCGTCGGCGAGCCGGAACAGCCGGTCGGGAGTCGTCACGGGCCCGATCGAGTCGCCCGTCGAGGCGACCCCGCACGCCACGCCCTCCCCCTCCGCCAGCGCGAGGGCCCGAGCGCACAGCTCCTCGGCGACGGCCACGACCTCGTCGGCCTTCTGGCCCTCCGCGAGCAGGCAGAACTCGTCGCCGCCGAGCCGGGCCGCGAGGCTGCCGGGCAGTTTGGCGGCGGCCAGCGACAGTTGATGAGCGAATCGTTCCAGCAGGCGGTCGCCCATTTCGTGGCCGAGCTGGTCGTTGACCCGTTTCAGCCCGTTGACGTCGCACACGACCAGCGACACGACGGTGTTGTCCCGGTTGTGCGCCTCGAGCGCGCTCTCCAGCCGGGCGTCGACGGCACGCCGGTTGGCGAGGCCGGTGAGCGGGTCGGAGAAGGCGAGCTTGCGCAGGTCGGCGAGGCGCTCGGTCTGGGCGAGCCCGGCCGAGACCTGGGCGGCCAGCAGGGTCGCGTAGTCGGCGTCGGCCTCGGTGAACTCGGGCATCCCGGTGGCCCGGGCCAGGTACAGCTCGCCCCAGGCCTGCCCGTGCAGGACGATCGGTGCGACGACGCAGCAGCCCCGCCCGCGCCGGCGCAGCGCCGCGGCGCGCTCCTGGCAGTACGCGCCGGCGGTGGGGTGCATGTGACCGAGGTGGGGTTCGCTGTTCTCGGCGGTCTGCAGCCAGGCGCGCGGCAGCCGTCCGGTGGTCCAGCGCTCCTCCAGATAGGTGACGATCTCCGGGAAGTCGGCGACGGGGTAGGACTCGTCCTCGGGCTGTTCCTCCTCGCCGGGGGCGAGGTCGCCGTGGTTGACGAGGACCCGCAGCCGGCCGGACTCGCGGTCCCAGACGGAGACGGCGGCCATGGTGGCGCCGAGCGCCTCGGTGGCGCGGGCGGCGGCGGCCCGGACGGCCTCCAGGGGGGTGAGCGCCCCGGCCATGTCCTGGGCGAGCTCGACCACGGACTGCAGTCGCAGGTCGGGCAGGACGCCGGGCCGCCCGGGGGCGTCGCAGCCGCAGTCCGCCATGGTCGCCTCACTGCTCACCGGCTCGCCCCGTTCCCTGTGCCAGGTCCTACCGAGGGCAGCCGCACCCGTCCCGGCCGCTGCACCAAGACTATGGCGGTTTCACTCGGTTATGCCCCGTTTGACCCCATAGACCGGTCGCCCATTCGCCGCACGACGCCCCACCCCGCCCTCGGCTACCCCGCCTCCGGCCGCTTACTCAGGCTCTCGGCCTACTCCACTCCGGCTCTTCGTCCACTCCCGCTCCCGCCCACTCCAGCTCTCCGCCCACTCCGGGGCTCCGCCTACTCCGGCTTGAGCCGCCGCGACAGCAGCCAGGGCTCGACGAGCCCGAGCCCCCGCACCGGCCGCCGCCACATCGGCTGCAGGTGGAAGCGGTGCCCGGAGTCCGGCGAGGGCAGCGGCAGCCCGGAGGCCGGCATCCCGGCGGCGGCCGAGAGCGCCTCGGCGAGGCCGGGCCCGTCCGCGTCGGGCGGGGCGACACTGCCGTTGTGCTCCAGCGCGGCGGCGAACTCGCCGTCGATCAGCACGGCGTCCTTGGGCGCGATGGAGGTGAGCCGGCTGGCCAGGTTGACGGTGGTGCCGAAGACGTCGCCCATCCGGGAGGTCACGGTGCCGAAGGCCATGCCGACCCGCAGCGCGGGGATGGTCTCGTCCTCGGCGAGCGCGTCGATCAGGCCGAGCGCGATCTCGGCGGCGGTCACCGGGTCCTCGGAGACGTAGAGGATCTCGTCGCCGAGGGTCTTGATGACCCGGCCGCCCTGCCCGGCGATCAGGTCGGAGCAGGTGTTCTCGAAGGTCTCGACGAGCTCGCCGAGTTCCTCCTCCTCCAGCCGGCGGGACAGCCGGGTGAAGCCGACCAGGTCGGCGAAGCCGACGGCGAGCCGGCCACTGGTGAGCTCGTGGTCCTCGGCGGCCTGCACGACCCGCCCGGTGACGGCGGCCAGCTGGCGCCGCCAGACGTAGACGAGGAACTGCTCCAGCTCGGGCAGCAGCAGCTCGACCAGCGGGTAGGCGACCTCGGCGCGGGTGAGGCCGGGCTCGACGGACTGGGTGAGGTTCTCCAGGAAGGTGTCCATCTGCCAGCCCGCCAGCCGCGCCGTGGTCTGCCCGGTGGAGCGGGCCACCTGGATCGCCATCGACTCGCTGAGCAGGCCCGACTCGACCAGACCGGCCAGCCGGCGCAACGCGATCACGTCACCGTCGGTGAGGGCCCGGGACTGTCCGATGTCGGGAAAGCCCATCGCCCGCCAGAAGCGGGTGGCCAGCTCCATCGGGACGTCGGCGGCTCTCGCGGCCTGGTACGGGGTGTAGCGGCGCGGCGCGTCCAGGATCAGGCGTTCGAGTTCGAGCGCGACCGTCTGGTCGTGGCTGTCCGCCGTCCCGCCGCTGTTGCCGTCCTCTGCCACCGGTCCGTCCCCGTGCGGTCGCCGCACTTGCCTCGTGTCCTACCTGTCCGGGCGCCCGCCCGCCACCCGGGCGGACAGTGGCGCGCCTCACACCGCTGCCAGGTGGAATGTTCGCACGGAATCGCGTGATCCGGGGCATCCGCCCGAGTCAAGGAGAGGTGAAGAGTGCCGTTCAGCGGGGCTCGGGGCGCACGTGGACGACGTCCCCCGCGCCCACCGCGCGGCGCGCGCCCTCCGGCGTACGAACGACCAGCCGCCCGTCGCCGTCGATCGCCACCGCCTCGCCGGTGAGCTGGGTGTCACCCGGCAGGTGCACCTCGACCCGGCGGCCGAGCGTGGTGCAGCGGTCGACGTAGGCGCGGAGCAGGTCGCTCGCGTGCGGGTCGCCGGCGGCGGCCGTCCAGTCGCCGTACAGCTCGGCGAACTCGCGCAGCAGGGCGCGCAGCAGCGTGGAGCGGTCGGTGACGGCGGCGCCGGCCAGGGCGAGCGAGGCGGCGGTGGGGACGGGCAGTTCCTCCTCGCGCAGCGTGACGTTGAGGCCGACCCCGGCGACGACGGCACCCCCGCTCAGCTCGGTCAGGATGCCGCCGATCTTGCGCTCCGCGCCGTCGACCTCGACCTGGAGGTCGTTGGGCCACTTGAGCCCGGCCTCGACGCCGGCGACCCGGTTCAGGGTGCTGGCCACGGCGACGCCGACCAGGATCGGCAGCCAGCCGTACCGCTCGACCGGGACCCCCTCGGGCCGCAGCAGGACGGAGAGGAACAGCCCCGACCGCGGCGGCGCCGTCCACCGCCGGTCCAGCCGGCCGCGCGCGGCGCTCTGCGCCTCGGCGACCAGGACGGCGCCCTGCGGCGCACCGGCCAGGGCGCGGGCGGCGAGGTCGGTGTTGGTGGAACCGGTCTCGGTGACGACGTCGAGCGAGGTCCACAGCCCGCCCGGGAGCACCAGGTCCCGGCGCAGCGCGTCCTCGTCCAGCGGCGGGCGGTCCAGGTCGGTCCACGGGGAGGGCCCGGCGTGGCCGAAGCCGCGGAGTCCACTGCGGCGGGGGGTCTCGGGTGCGCTCATGGGAACGACCCTAGACGGGCGTCCCGGCCCACGCCGTCCCATCGTCCCGCAGAACGGCCGTCGACAAAACTGTGTCGCTGACCATAACGGCCGGACGTTACGTCTGGCCCTCCGTGCTGGCTACGCTACCCAACGGTAGTTCGCAGCGCCGCCCTGCCCTCCTGTGCGGGCCCCCGTTCCGGTCCGCGCGCACTCGAACAGGTCGCGGCCCAGGATCAGGGAGAGCCACCGGAATGACCGAGGCCCCGTACGACCCCCACACCACCGCGGGCAAGCTCGCCGACCTGCGGCGCAGGATCGACGAGGCGGTGCACTCCGGCTCCGCCAAGGCGGTGGAGAAGCAGCACGCCAAAGGCAAGCTGACGGCCCGGGAGCGGGTCGCGGAGCTGCTGGACGAGGACTCCTTCGTCGAGTTCGACGAGTTCGCCCGGCACCGCTCGACCAACTTCGGGCAGGAGAAGAACCGCCCCTACGGCGACGGCGTGGTCACCGGCTACGGCACCGTCGACGGCCGCCAGGTCGCCGTTTTCGCCCAGGACTTCACCGTCTTCGGCGGCTCGCTCGGCGAGGTCTTCGGCGAGAAGATCGTCAAGGTCATGGACTTCGCGCTGAAGACCGGCTGCCCGGTCATCGGCATCAACGACTCCGGCGGCGCCCGGATCCAGGAGGGCGTGGTCTCGCTCGGCCTGTACGGCGAGATCTTCCGCCGCAACGTGCACGCCTCCGGCGTGATCCCGCAGATCTCGCTGATCATGGGCCCCTGCGCGGGCGGCGCGGTGTACTCCCCCGCGATCACCGACTTCGTCGTGATGGCCGACCGGACCTCGCACATGTTCATCACCGGGCCGGACGTCATCAAGACCGTCACCGGTGAGGACGTCGGCATGGAGGAGCTGGGCGGCGCGCGCACCCACAACACCAAGTCCGGCAACGCGCACTACCTGGCCACGGACGAGAAGGAGGCGATCGAGTACGTCAAGAGCCTGCTCTCGTACCTGCCCTCCAACAACCTCTCGGACCCGCCGTCCTACCCCGAGCGGGCGGACCTCGACATCACCGACGAGGACCTCGAACTCGACACGATCGTGCCGGACTCGGCGAACCAGCCGTACGACATGCGCAAGGTGATCGAGCACATCGTCGACGACGGCGAGTTCCTGGAGACCCAGCCGCTGTTCGCCGGCAACATCATCACCGGCTTCGCCCGGATCGAGGGCCAGTCGGTGGGCATCGTCGGCAGCCAGCCGATGGACCTGGCCGGCTGCCTGGACATCAACGCCAGCGAGAAGGCCGCCCGCTTCATCCGCACCTGCGACAGCTTCAACGTCCCGGTGCTGACCTTCGTCGACGTGCCCGGCTTCCTGCCCGGCACCGAGCAGGAGTGGGACGGCATCATCCGCCGCGGCGCCAAGCTGATCTACGCCTACGCCGAGGCCACCGTGCCGCTGATCACCGTGATCACCCGCAAGGCCTTCGGCGGCGCCTACGACGTCATGGGTTCCAAGCACCTGGGCGCCGACCTCAACCTGGCCTGGCCGACCGCCCAGATCGCGGTCATGGGCGCGCAGGGCGCGGTCAACATCCTGCACCGCCGGGAGATCGCCGAGGCCGACGCCGCCGGCACCGCCGAGGAGAAGCGGGCCGAGCTCATCGCCTCGTACGAGGACACCCTGCTCAACCCGTACCTCGCGGCCGAGCGCGGCTACGTGGACGCGGTGATCGCGCCGAGCGAGACCCGCCGCCACATCGTCCGCGGCCTGCGGGCGCTGCGCGGCAAGCGCGAGGTGCTCCCGCCGAAGAAGCACGGCAACATCCCCCTGTAGGCCCACTGCCCAGAACACGGCCGTAGCGAGAGGATTGAGCCATGGCCCCGATCCACGTGCTGCACGGGCAGCCGACCCCCGAGGAGCTCGCCACCGTCCTGGCGGTGGTCCAGGCCCGGGCCGCCGCCGCGCAGGCCGCCGCCGAGGCGGCGCGCCGGGCGGGCGTCGGCCCGGCCTCCCCGTGGAGCGACCGCTCCCGTCTGCACCGCCCCGCGGTCCGTCCCGGCGTCAACGCCTGGCGGACCTCCGGCTGGGCGGGCTGAGCACACGCAGCACCCCCTGAGGAGTGGGAAGTCGGCCGGGCCGACTTCCCACTCCTTCTCCTTTTCCCGCGAGCTCCTTTCCGCGAGCACTCCGTTCCGGCCCGAATCACCCGGAACCTGAGTACGGATACTCAGGCGCCCCGCCCGGCCCGCGGCGCACCCTGGAAGGGTGCTCTGGTCAGACCCCCGCGACGAGCCCTCCCCCGAGGCCCGCCGGGTGCAGGAGAAACTGCACCGCGCCGGCCGCGTGCTCGCCGCCCTCCTCCTCGTGATCGCCGTGCTGCTCCTCCTGTGACCAGTGACCACCGCGGCTGACCCCCACCGTCGACCACCACAGCCCGCGCCGGAGACCGCCGTCGCCCCGAACGGCCGACACCCCGACCCCCTACCCTGGTGGGCATGACCGACCAGCGCGCCCTCGTCCTCGCGTCCGCCTCCCCCGCCCGCCTCGGGCTGCTCCGCCAGGCGGGGCTCGACCCGCGGGTGGTGGTCAGCGGCGTCGACGAGGACGCCGTCACCGCCGCCACCCCGGCCGAACTCGCCCTCGTCCTCGCCGAGGCCAAGGCCAAGGCCGTCGCCGCCGAACTCACCGGCGGCGAGCTCGTGATCGGCTGCGACTCCGTCCTGGAGCTCGACGGCCAGGCCCTCGGCAAGCCCGCCGACGCCGCCGACGCGCTCACCCGCTGGCAGTCGATGCGCGGCCGCTGCGGCGTGCTGCGCACCGGCCACTGCGTCATCGACACCGTGACCGGCGAGCAGGCCTCGGCGACCGCCTCCACCACCGTCCGCTTCGGCACCCCGGACGACGCCGAGGTGGCCGCCTACATCGCCTCCGGCGAACCGCTGCACGTGGCCGGGGCGTTCACCCTGGACGGCCGCTCCGCGCCGTTCATCGAGGGCATCGACGGCGACCCGGGCAACGTCATCGGCCTCTCCCTGCCGGTGCTGCGCACCCTGCTGGCCGACCTCGGCGTCCGCATCACCGACCTCTGGGCCTGAGGCCCGGATCACCGCGGCGGGACGCTCTGCGCCAGGAAGGCCAGGACGTCCGGCAGGGCGCCGTCGGCGAGCAGGTCGGCGCCGTGGCGGGCGCCCGGGTAGAGCTTGAGCGTCTTCGCGGGCGACACCGATATCGCGTACAGGTCCTTGGCGTCGCCGGCGAACGGCGAGTCGTCCTCCTCCGCCGCGAAGAACACCGGGGCCTTGATCTTCGCCACCGCGATGCGCGCGTTGTCGCCGGAGTACGCGGCCGGGCCGCTCAGCGAGACCACCGCCGCCACCGGCAGCGGGGTGGACCGCTCGGCGGCGGCCTCCAGCGAGCCGGTGCCGCCCTTGGAGGCGCCGACCAGGACCACCTCGGTGATGCCCTTCCCGCCCAGCCAGGCCAGCGCCGCCGGGACGTCCCGCGCCGGGCTGTCCGGCTCCTCGGTGGCGAGCACCGCGTACCCGGCCTTCGTGAAGGCCGGCAGGTAGGGCACCCAGTCGCAGATCGATCCGGCGAGCTGGTGCGAGAAGAACAGCGCGACCTTGGCCGTCCCGGCGTCGGACTGCCGGAAGTACCCAGGCCGCACCCCGGACACGGCCGGCACGTTGATGCTGCCCGCCCGGTTCTGCTCCTCGGTCAGGCACCCGAATCCTCGCGCCGGATCCGCCGTCGAGCTCGGCGCACCGGGTGTCACCGTCGACCCCACGGACTGGCAACCCGCTGCCACGAGCACCGCCAGCACGGCCGCCGCCACACCCGACTTCCCCGTTTTCACCGTCATTCGGCGAACGCTAGGGACCTCCTGTTGCACCGTCAATGGTCCGGACGGGCACCCCCGGCTAGGCTGTCCGCCGTTTCGAACGGGGAGGGACGGCACCGATGACCGACAGCGTGCTCAACGTCGTGCTGGGCCTGGTGGCGAGCGCCATCAGCGCCGGACTCGGCTGGCTCGCCCAGGCCCTGCGGCGGCGCCGCAAGGTGGAGCGGGTGCGGGCCTTCTTCGGCCTGCCCGCGGGGGGCGAGTGCCTGATCGTCGTGAACCGGCACGCCTCCGCGCCCAGTTCGAGGAGCGTCGCGCGCAGTGACGTCTACGCCCTCATGGAGCTGGCGGCGCTGGTCAAGGAGTGCGGCGCGCGGGCCGAGCTGGTCGCGCACGACGAGGTCCGCCAAGGTCTCGGGGACAAGGGCGAGTTCTGCATCGGCGGCCCGAGCAGCAACGAACGGACCGCGGCCCACCTGGCATCCTGGCTGCCCGGCGTCGAGTACGCCCCCTCGCCGGACGGCCGGGTGCCGGTCCTGACCGTGGGCGGCACGGAGTTCCGCCACGAGGACGAGAACGAGCCCGGCGGCGGCCACTCCTTCGCCCTGCTCGCCCGACTGCACCCGACCGCGGGCGACCGGCCGACCTTCCTGGTCGCGGGCCAGACCGCCATCGCCAACCACGCCGCAGTCCGCCACCTGGTCACCGACCACCGCAAGCTCGCCCGGCGGCACACCGAGGGCGGCTCCTTCGTGCTGGTCCTCAAGGTCGTCAACCCCAAGGCGTACGGCCCCGATGTCGTCGAACTCGCCGCCGACGTCACCGCCGACGCCCTGCGCCGGACCGCCGCGGCCGCGGCCACCGCGTGAGTGTGGCCAAGCCCACCGGCCCGCCACGCCGCCGCGCGGCGACCGCGCGGAAACCGGGGCGCGCCGGCCCCGGCGGCCCCACCTGCGAAGACGTCCGGGAGGCCGTTCACCGGGCCGCGAAACAGATCACCGTCCGTGTGGGATAGTTCACAACCTGGGGCTACTCGCCGGTACTGCCCAGGAATCCATAAACTCAACGAGGTTCAAGAAGGGAGCCACAGTGCGCAAGGTGCTCATCGCCAACCGCGGGGAAATCGCCGTCCGCGTCGCCCGGGCCTGCTCGGACGCCGGTATCGCCAGCGTCGCCGTCTACGCCGAGCCGGACCGGGATGCGCTGCACGTGCGCGCGGCCGACGAGGCTTACGCGCTGGGCGGTGACACCCCGGCCACCAGCTACCTGGACATCGCGAAGGTCCTGAAGGCCGCCGAGGACTCGGGTGCGGACGCCGTCCACCCCGGTTACGGCTTCCTGTCGGAGAACGCCGACTTCGCCCAGGCCGTCCTCGACGCGGGCCTGACCTGGATCGGCCCGCCCCCGCAGGCCATCCGCGACCTCGGTGACAAGGTCACCGCCCGTCACGTCGCCCAGCGCGCCGGTGCCCCGCTGGTCGCCGGCACCCCCGACCCGGTCTCCGGGGCGGAGGAGGTCGTCGCCTTCGCGCGGGAGCACGGTCTCCCGGTCGCGATCAAGGCGGCCTTCGGCGGCGGCGGCCGCGGCCTCAAGGTCGCCCGCACGCTGGAGGAGATCCCCGAGCTGTACGACTCGGCGGTCCGCGAGGCCGTCGCGGCGTTCGGCCGCGGCGAGTGCTTCGTCGAGCGCTACCTCGACAACCCGCGCCACGTCGAGACCCAGTGCCTGGCGGACAAGCACGGCAACGTCGTCGTGGTCTCCACCCGCGACTGCTCGCTGCAGCGCCGCCACCAGAAGCTCGTCGAGGAGGCCCCCGCGCCGTTCCTCACCCCCGAGCAGAACGCCGAGCTGTACCGCGCTTCCAAGGCCATCCTCAAGGAGGCCGGCTACGAGGGCGCCGGGACCTGCGAGTTCCTCGTCGCGGTGGACGGCACGATCTCCTTCCTGGAGGTCAACACCCGTCTGCAGGTCGAGCACCCGGTGACCGAGGAGGTCACCGGCATCGACCTGGTCCGCGAGATGTTCCGCATCGCCGACGGCGAGGAGCTCGGCTACGGCGACCCCGAGGTGCGCGGCCACTCCTTCGAGTTCCGCATCAACGGCGAGGACCCGGGCCGCGGCTTCCTGCCCGCCCCCGGCACCGTGACGCTGTTCGCGCCGCCGTCCGGGCCGGGCGTGCGCCTGGACTCGGGCGTCGAGACCGGCTCGGTCATCGGCCCCGCCTGGGACTCGCTGCTGGCCAAGCTGATCGTCTCCGGCCGCGACCGCAAGCAGGCCCTGGAGCGCGCCCGCCGCGCGCTGAGCGAGTTCAAGGTGGAGGGCATGGCCACCGCCATCCCGTTCCACCAGGCCGTCGTCACCGACCCGGCGTTCGCGCCGGAGGTGCACGGCGGCGAGGGCCCGTTCACGGTCTTCACCCGCTGGATCGAGACCGAGTTCGACAACACCATCCCGCCGTTCGCCGGTGCCCCCGGCGAGGGCGAGGAGGCCGAGGGCCGCGAGACCGTCGTCGTCGAGGTCGGCGGCAAGCGGATCGAGGTCTCCCTGCCGTCCTCCCTCGGCGTCTCGGCGGCCCCGGCCGCGGGCGCGACGGGTGCGGCCAAGGCCAAGCGCCGCGTGGGCGCGAAGAAGGCCGGCTCGGCCGTCAGCGGTGACACGCTGGCCTCGCCGATGCAGGGCACGATCGTCAAGGTCGCCGTCGAGGAGGGCCAGGTCGTCGCCGAGGGCGAACTCATCGTCGTCCTGGAGGCGATGAAGATGGAACAGCCCCTCAACGCCCACAAGGCCGGCACCGTCGTCGGCCTCAAGGCCGAGGTCGGCGCGAGCGTCAGCAGCGGCGCCGCGCTCTGCGAGATCAAGGACTGACGCCGGTCAGCGCCTGACGCAGGCCGACCAGTCGCCGACCGGTCCGTACGCCCTCGGGGTGTGCGGACCGGTCGCGTCGGCGGCGGCGATCGCCCTCACCGCCCGCGCGGGACGCCCAGCTCGGCCAGCCGGACCTGCATCCCGCCCGGCCCGGCCGGGCCGCCGTGCGCCCCGGGCCGGCGCTGGCCGGGCAGCGGGGCACCACCGGGCGGCGGCGCGGCCCGGCGCGGCAGCGGGCCGGGCTGGGTCTGGTGGACGGGTCCGCTGCCGGTGCCGTGCACCGGCGCGTCCCCGCTGGGGGCGGCGCCGAGCGGCGCCAGGTCGATCTGCACCCCGCAGTCGGCGAGGGCGTCCAGCTCGCGCGCCGAGGCGTCGTCCGAGGTCGCGTGCTCGTCGGTGACCAGCCGGGTGATGGTCTCGGTGGGCACGGTCTGGAACATGGTGTCCGCGCCGAGCTTGGTGTGGTCGGCGAGGACGATGACCTCGGTGGCCGACTGCACCAGCGCCCGGTCCACGCTCGCGGACAGCATGTTGGTGGTGGACAGCCCACGGTCGGCGGTGAGCCCGCTGCCGGAGATGAAGGCCTTGGACACCCGCAGCCCGTGCAGCGACTGCTCGGCACCGCTGCCGACCAGCGCGTAGTTGGAACCCCGCAGGGTGCCGCCGGTCATCACCACCTCCACCCGGTTGGCGTGCGCCAGCGCCTGGGCGACGAGCAGCGAGTTGGTGACGACGGTCAGGCCGGGCACCCGGGCGAGCCGGCGGGCCAGCTCCTGGGTGGTGGTACCGGCGCCGACGACGACCGCGTCGCCCTCCTCCACCAGTCCGGCGGCGAGGTCCGCGATGGCGCTCTTCTCGGCCGCGGAGAGGTGGGTCTTCTGCGGGTAGCCGGGTTCGCGGCTGAAGCCGCCGGGGAGCACCGCGCCGCCGTGCCGGCGGTCGAGGAGCCCTTCTGCCTCCAGCGCCCGTACGTCCCGGCGCACGGTCACTTCGGAGGTCTGGACGACGCGGGCCAACTCCCGGAGCGAGACCGCTCCGTTGGCGCGCACCATTTCGAGGATCAACTGGCGACGTTCTGCTGCAAACACAGAACCGACGGTAACCTGCGTGACCGTCTGCTTTCAGGCGTTTGCAGCTAGTAGCGGGAAATGCTCACGCACGAGCGGCGCGTGACCGTACAATGCGCGCCGTCAATGACCCGGGACTGCGCCCGCCGTACGGGTGAGAACCGCGCGCGCCAAAAGGGCGGTCACCGATCGGTGACCGCCCTCAACTGTGCGCCGGATACTCAGGATTCGCCTTCGGCCCGCTTGCGGATGTGCAACTGGCGGGCGGCCTCGGCGGTCGAGCCGGACACCGACGGGTAGACGGTGAAGGCGCTGGCCACCTGTTCGACGGTCAGATTGGCGTCCACCGCGAGCGAGATCGAGTGGATCAGTTCGCTCGCGCGCGGGGCGACCACGACGCCGCCGACCACGATGCCGGTGCCCGGGCGGCAGAACAGCTTCACGAAGCCGTCCCGGATGCCCTGCATCTTCGCCCGCGGGTTGCCGCGCAGCGGCAGCTTGACCTCGACCGCGTCCATCTTGCCGCACTGCACGTCGGCGGCGGTGTAACCGACGGTGGCGATCTCCGGGTCGGTGAAGACGTTGGAGGAGACGGTCTTCAGGTCGAGCGGCTGCACCGCGTCGCCGAGCGCGTGGTACATCGCGATCCGGCCCTGCATGGCCGCCACCGAGGCGAGCATGAAGACGCCGGTGCAGTCGCCGGCCGCGTAGACGCCCGGGGCGCTGGTGCGCGAGACCCGGTCGACCTGGATCTGGCCCCAGTCGTTGAGCTTGACCCCGGCCTCCTCCAGGCCCATCTCGGCCGTGTTGGGGATCGAGCCGACCGCCATCAGGCAGTGCGTGCCCTCGATCACCTTGCCGTCGGCGAGGGTGACCTCGACGCGGTCGCCGATGCGCTTGGCGCTCTCGGCGCGCGAGCGGCCCATGACGTTCATGCCGCGGCGGCGGAACACGTCCTCCAGCACCTCGGCGGCGTCCGGGTCCTCACCCGGCAGCACGCGGTCACGGCTGGACACGAGGGTCACCTTGGAGCCGAGCGCCTGGTAGGCGCCGGCGAACTCGGCACCGGTCACACCGGAACCGACCACGATCAGCTCGCGCGGCAGCTCCTCCAGGTCGTACACCTGGGTCCAGGTCAGGATCCGCTCGCCGTCCGGCTGCGCGTCCGGCAGCTCGCGCGGGTGGGCGCCGGTCGCGATCAGCACCGCGTCGGCGCGCAGCGAGTGCACCGTGCCGTCGGGGGCGTCCACGAGCACCTCGCGGGAGCCGTCCACCGCCTGGCCGCCGGCGCCGAGCCGGCCCCGGCCGCGCAGCACGGTGACCCCGGCGCGGGTGACCGACTGGGTGATGTCGTGGGACTGGGCGATCGCCAGTCGCTTCACACGGCGGTTGACCTTGCCCAGGTCCACGCCGACGACCTTGTCGCCGTGCTCGCGCGCGTCCCCGTCCCGGGCGACGGTGATGCCGAGCTCCTCGTAGGAGCTGTCGAAGGTGGTCATCACCTCCGCGGTCGCGATCAGCGTCTTCGACGGAACGCAGTCCGTGAGCACCGCCGATCCGCCCAGGCCGTCGCGATCGACGACGGTCACCTCCGCGCCGAGCTGAGCGGCGACCAGAGCCGCCTCATAGCCGCCGGGTCCGCCACCGATGATCACGATCCGAGTCACGCTCACCATTGTCCCGCACGCCCGGAGCGCTGCCACGCCGGGGTACGGGCTTCTGTGCGATCGCCCAGTCGCCGTAGTCTGGCCCGCATGCCCCTTTACGCCGCGTATGCCACGAACCTCGATGCCCGGCAGATGACCCGCCGCGCCCCGCACTCCCCGCTGCGCGGAACCGGCTGGCTGGACGGCTGGCGGCTCACCTTCGGCGGCGAACAGCTCGGTTGGGAGGGCTCGCTGGCCACCGTCGTCGAGGACGAGAAGGACCAGGTCTTCGTCTCGCTCTACGACATCGCGCCGATGGACGAGGAGGGCCTGGACCGCTGGGAGGGCGTCCAACTCGGCATCTACACCAAGATCCGGCTTCGCGCGCACACCCTGGACGGCGAGATCCCGGTCTGGACGTACGTCCTCGACGACTACGAGGGCGGCCTGCCCGCGGCCCGCTACCTCGGCCTGATCGCCGACGCGGCGGAGAGTGCCGGCGCGCCGGACGACTACGTGATGGACCTCCGCCGCCGGCCCTGCTGACGCGCCGCCGGACCCATCCGGGGACCCGCTGGACGGCCGGTGCGGAACTGTCGATACCGACGAGGCGGGTCACCCGAAAAGCGCCACCGAGCTGTGCTTTCGGGTCAACCGGGTAACGATCCGGCACGCCGCGCGGGATTTTCTACGCGCGTAGTCGATTCCCGTCTATCCTCGGAACCGTGAACGCTACTCCTCAGTCGGTCGTCTCCGCCGACCCCTACGCCGCCGCCCAGGCCGCCGCCGCGCGCCTGCGCGAGCTGACCGGTGCCGAGCGCCACGACGTCGCCCTGGTGATGGGATCCGGCTGGGTGCCGGCCGCCGACGCCCTCGGCGAGACCGTGGCCGAGTTCCCGGTCACCGAGCTCCCGGGCTTCCCCGCCCCCGCCGTCGCCGGCCACGCCGGCAAGATCCGCTCGGTGAAGATCGGCGACAAGCGCGCCCTGATCTTCCTCGGCCGCAACCACTACTACGAGGGCCACGGCGTGGCCACCGTGGTCCACGGCGTGCGCACCGCCGCCGCGGCCGGCTGCGGGATCATCGTCCTGACCAACGGCTGCGGCGGCCTCCGCCAGGGCTGGGTCCCCGGTCAGCCGGTGCTGATCAGCGACCACATCAACCTGACCGCGGACTCCCCGATCGTCGGCGCCAACTTCGTCGACCTCACCGACCTGTACTCCAAGCGCCTGCGCGCCCTGTGCCGCGAGGTCGACCCGTCCCTGGACGAGGCCGTCTACGTGCAGTTCCGCGGCCCGCACTACGAGACCCCGGCCGAGGTCAACATGGCCCGGGTGATCGGCGGCGAGCTGGTCGGCATGTCCACCACCCTGGAGGCCATCGCCGCCCGCGAGGCCGGCGCCGAGGTGCTCGGCATCTCGCTGGTCACCAACCTGGCCGCGGGCATCACCGGCGAGCCGCTCAACCACGAAGAGGTCCTGGAGGCCGGCAAGGCCTCGGCCGAGCGCATGGGCGAGCTGCTGGGCAAGGTCCTGGAGCGGATCTGACCCCGCCCGGCGCACAATCGTGAACGACGGGGCCCGCGGGCGGCCGTGATCCCGCTGATCACACCCGCCCGCGGGCCCCGTCCTCATGCGCACACCTTCTTTGCGGAACCCTCCGGCCGACACACCGACGCACTCCCCGATGGAGCACCCGCCATGACGCAGGCACTCAACCCCGATCTCCTCGCCCGGGCCCGGGCCTGGCTGGCCGAGGACCCCGACCCGCAGACCCGCGAGGAGCTCACCGCGCTCCTCGCGCGCGCCGAGGACCCGGCGGCCGACGAGAACGGCAAGCTCGCCTGGGCCGAGCTCGCCGAGCGCTTCGCCGACCGCCTCCAGTTCGGCACCGCCGGCCTGCGCGGGGAACTCGGCGCCGGCCCGATGCGGATGAACCGGGCCGTCGTGCTCAGGGCCGCCGCCGGCCTGGTCGCGTACGTGAAGAAGCAGGGTCTCGGCGACCTCGTCGTCATCGGCTACGACGCCCGCCACAAGTCCTACGACTTCGCCCGCGACACCGCCGCCGTCGTGGTCGGCGCCGGCCTGCGCGCCGCGCTGCTGCCCCGCCCGCTGCCCACCCCGGTGCTCGCCTTCGCGATCCGCCACCTGGGCGCCGCCGCCGGCGTCACCGTCACCGCGAGCCACAACCCGCCGCAGGACAACGGCTACAAGGTCTACCTGGGCGACGGCTCGCAGATCGTCCCGCCGGCCGACGCCGGCATCGCCGCCGAGATCGACGCGATCGGCTCGCTGGACGACGTCCCGCGCGCCGCGGACGGCTGGGAGGTGCTCGGCGAGGACGTCATCGAGGCGTACCTGGCCCGCGCCGCGTCGATCGTCGACCAGCACGGCCCGCGCGACCTCCACGTCGTCTACACCCCGATGCACGGCGTCGGCCGCGACACCCTGGTCGCCGCCTTCCGCGAGGCCGGCTTCCCCGCGCCCACCGTGGTCGCCGAGCAGGCCGAGCCCGACCCGGACTTCCCGACCGTGGCCTTCCCCAACCCGGAGGAGCCGGGGGCGATGGACCTCGCCTTCCGCACCGCCGCCGAGGTCGGCCCGGACATCGTCATCGCCAACGACCCGGACGCCGACCGCTGCGCGGTGGCCGTCCCGGTCAGCGCCAACGCGGCCGGCAGCGGCAACGGCACCTCCGGCTGGCGCATGCTGCGCGGCGACGAGGTCGGCGCGCTGCTCGGCTCGGCCCTGGTCGCCAAGAAGGCCGAGGGCACCTTCGCCACCACGATCGTCTCCGCCACCCTGCTCGGCCGGATCGCCGAGGCGGCCGGCCTCGGGTACGCCGAGACGCTCACCGGCTTCAAGTGGATCTCCCGCGCCGACGGCCTGCGCTACGGCTACGAGGAGGCGCTCGGCTACTGCGTCGACCCCGAGGGCGTCCGCGACAAGGACGGCATCACCGCCGCCCTGCTGGTCGCCGAGCTGGCCGCGACCCTCAAGAAGTCCGGCCGCACCCTGAGCGACCTGCTGGACGACCTGGCGCTGGAGCACGGTCTGCACGCCACCGACCAGCTCTCCGTCCGCGTGCAGGACCTGTCGCTGATCGGCGCCGCGATGGCCCGCCTGCGCGAGCGGCCGCCGACCGTCCTGGCCGGCCTGAGCGTCGCCCGGGCCGACGACCTCACCGCCGGCTCGGCCGAGCTGCCGCCCACCGACGGGCTGCGCTACTACCTGGCCGGCGACGCCGTCCGCTCCGCGCGGATCGTGGTCCGGCCGTCCGGCACCGAGCCCAAGCTGAAGTGCTACCTGGAGGTCGTCCTCCCGGTCGCCTCGGCCGCCGACCTGGCCGGCGCCCGGGTGCGGGCCGCCGAGCTGCTCGACGCCGTCAAGCGCGACCTGGCCGTGGCCGCGGGCATCTGAGCACCGCTCCGAGACGGAACGGGCCCGCCCGGTACGCGTACCGGGCGGGCCCGTTCGTCGTTCTCCGCGCCTGCGTCGGCTCAGACGGCGATCACCGTGACCAGCGCGGCCAGGCCGAGCAGCGTCGGCACGATCACCCACCAGCACCACGTCACGACGACCGGCCCGGCGGCGTCCGGACGGGCGGCGTTGCGCTCGGCCATCTCCTGGAGCACCGAGGTCACCTGGTCGGACCAGGCCCGGTTCGGGTCGGAGGAGCCCAGCACCGGCGAGCCGGCCGACGCGCCGGCACCGCCGCCGCCGCCGCCGAAGACCATCCCCATCCGGGAGGTGTGCTCGGGGGCGCCGCCGCGGGCGCGGACCCGGTTGGCCCGCTTGCGCTGGCGCAGCGACACCGGGACGGCCCACACCTGGAACTTCCTGCCCTCGGCGAGCAGCTCGACCGAGTAGCCGGCGCGCAGCGCGTCCACCGCGGCCCACGGCGCGGTGATCGTGCGCCACGGGTTGCGCACCACGAGCCGCCGGTCGTTGGCCAGTACCGCCGGGCGCAGCGTGTAGGCGATCACCGGGAAGGCGAACACCGGCAGCGCCGCGAGCGACACGGCGGGCGTCTTGCCGGTCCCGTTCAGCGCGGCGTCGCCGATCAGCCACGCGGCGACGGCCAGCAGCAGCACACCGGAGATCACACCGGGAACCGAGCGGTACACGCGGTCCGCGTACCCGGGTTCCCCGTCGGGGGCGGCGGGGCCCTGGTGGGGCTTGCCGTCGGAATCGGTCATGCCGACGATTCTGCCCCATGCCCCACGGGATGAGGTCTCGGTAGGGCATCGGTTGCCCGGCACGCCCACCACGGGCTCCGCGCCCCTCGATCAAGCCCCCCGCCCCGCCGCACGGCTCCCGCGCACCCCTCCCCCGCCCCCATCGCTCCCCTCCGGCCACCCCCCCAGAAGCAGGCCGACCCCACCCGGCCCCCGCGCCCCCGTCGGCCCCGAGATCTCGGTCCGGCCACGAAAAGAAGGCCCTCTAGCGGTCGGCTACGCGCGTAGATATGCTGGTCTGGTGACTATGTCCACTGTTGCAGCCAATGCCCCCGGCGTTGCGGGCAGCGGCCTCGCGGACGTTGCGGCGTCCGAGGCCTCGCTCCGCCGCTTCCTGCACGGCCTGCCCGGCGTCGACCAGGTCGGCCTGGAGGCGCGTGCCGCCACCCTCGGTACCCGCTCGATCAAGACCACGGCGAAGGCCTACGCCATCGACCTGGCGATCTCGATGATCGACCTGACCACGCTGGAGGGCGCGGACACGGTCGGCAAGGTGCGCGCCCTGTGCGCCAAGGGCAGGACCCCCGACCCCTCCGACCCGTCCACCCCCCGTGTGGCCGCCATCTGTGTCTACCCGGACATGGTCGCCACCGCGAAGGACGCCCTGCGGGGCACCGACATCCAGGTCGCCTCCGTCGCCACCGCCTTCCCGGCCGGCCGCGCCGCCCTCCCGGTGAAGCTCGCCGACACCGCCGACGCGGTCGCCGCGGGCGCCGACGAGATCGACATGGTGATCGACCGGGGCGCCTTCCTCTCCGGCCGCTACCTCGACGTCTTCAACGAGATCGTCGCCGTCAAGGAGGCGTGCAAGCGCGCCGACGGCAGCTACGCCCACCTCAAGGTCATCTTCGAGACCGGCGAGCTCCAGACGTACGACAACGTGCGCCGCGTCTCCTGGCTGGCGATGCTGGCCGGTGCCGACTTCATCAAGACCTCCACCGGCAAGGTCGCCGTCAACGCGACCCCGCCGGTCACCCTGCTGATGCTGGAGGCCGTCCGGGACTTCCGCGCGCAGACCGGCGTCCAGGTCGGCGTGAAGCCCGCCGGTGGCATCAAGACCACCAAGGACGCCATGAAGTACCTGGTGATGGTCAACGAGACCCTCGGCGACGACTGGCTGAGCCCGCACTGGTTCCGCTTCGGCGCCTCCAGCCTGCTCAACGACCTGCTGATGCAGCGCCAGAAGCTGGCCACCGGCCGCTACTCCGGCCCCGACTACGTGACGGTGGACTGATCACCATGGCCAAGAAGAAGAACATCGAGGAGCCGGTGAAGGCCTCCGGCCTCTTCGAGTACGCCCCGGCCCCCGAGTCCCCCGCCGCCGCGGGCGACATCGCCACGTCCTACGGCCACTTCATCGGCGGCGAGTTCGTCGACTCCTCCGGCAGCGAGGCGCTGAAGACGGTCAACCCGGCCACCGAGCAGGTGCTCGCCGAGTTCGCCCAGGGCACCGACGAGGACGTCGACCGCGCGGTCGCCGCCGCCCGCAAGGCCTTCGCCGACTGGTCGGCCCTGCCCGGCAGCGAGCGCGCCAAGTACCTGTTCCGGATCGCCCGGATCATCCAGGAGCGCAGCCGCGAGCTGGCCGTGCTGGAGTCGATCGACAACGGCAAGCCGATCCGCGAGACCCGTGACGTCGACCTGCCGCTGGTCGCCGCGCACTTCTTCTACTACGCGGGCTGGGCCGACAAGCTCGACTACGCCGGCTACGGCCCGAACCCGAAGCCGCTGGGCGTGGCCGGCCAGGTCATCCCGTGGAACTTCCCGCTGCTGATGCTGGCGTGGAAGATCGCGCCCGCCCTGGCGACCGGCAACACGGTCGTCCTGAAGCCGGCCGAGACCACCCCGCTGACCGCGCTGCGCTTCGCCGAGATCTGCCGCCAGGCCGGTCTGCCGAAGGGCGTCGTCAACATCGTCACCGGTGACGGCCGCACCGGCGCCGCGCTCACCGCGCACCCGGACGTCAACAAGGTCGCCTTCACCGGCTCGACCCCGGTCGGCCGGGCGATCGCCAAGCAGCTGGCCGGCACCCGCAAGAAGCTCTCGCTGGAGCTGGGCGGCAAGGCGGCCAACATCGTCTTCGACGACGCGCCGATCGACCAGGCGGTCGAGGGCATCGTCAACGGCATCTTCTTCAACCAGGGCCACGTCTGCTGCGCGGGTTCGCGCCTGCTGGTCCAGGAGTCGGTCCAGGACGAGCTGCTGGACGCCCTGAAGCGCCGGATGGGCACCCTGCGGGTCGGCGACCCGCTGGACAAGAACACCGACATCGGCGCCATCAACTCGGCCGAGCAGCTGGCCCGGATCACCGCGCTGACCGAGGCCGGCGAGGCCGAGGGCGCCGAGCGCTGGTCGCCGGCCTGCGAACTCCCGGGCACCGGATTCTGGTTCAAGCCGACCCTGTTCACCGGCGTCAGCCAGGCCCACCGGATCGCCCAGGAGGAGATCTTCGGCCCGGTCCTGTCGGTGCTGACCTTCCGCACGCCCGAAGAGGCGGTCGCGAAGGCCAACAACACCCCGTACGGCCTCTCCGCCGGCATCTGGACGGAGAAGGGCTCGCGCATCCTCTGGATGGCCAACAAGCTCAAGGCCGGTGTGGTCTGGGCCAACACCTTCAACAAGTTCGACCCGACCTCGCCGTTCGGCGGCTTCAAGGAGTCGGGCTACGGCCGCGAAGGTGGCCGCCACGGTCTGGAGGCCTACCTCGATGTCTGACACGACCTTCGCGCGTCTTGACGTCTTCAAGACCTACAAGCTGTACGTCGGCGGGAAGTTCCCGCGCTCCGAGAGCGGGCGGGTGTACGAGGTGACGAAGGCTGCATCGGCCGCCGACGCGGCGGGGAAGCGCGAGTGGCTCGCCAACGCCCCGCTGGGCACCCGCAAGGACACCCGCGACGCGGTCCTGGCCGCCCGCGCGGCGGTCAAGGGCTGGACCGGCACCACCGCGTACAACCGCGGCCAGGTGCTGTACCGGGTGGCCGAGATGCTGCAGGGCCGGCGCGAGCAGTTCGCCGCCGAGGTGGCCGTCTCCGAGGGCATCGGCCCGAAGAAGGCCGCCGCGCTGGTGGACGCCGCGATCGACCGCTGGGTCTGGTACGCGGGCTGGACGGACAAGGTCGCCCAGATCGCGGGCGGCGCCAACCCGGTCGCCGGGCCGTTCTTCAACCTCTCCACCCCGGAGCCGACCGGCGTGGTCGGGATCGTCGCCCCGCAGGCCGGGTACGGGCACTCGCTGCTCGGCCTGGTCTCGGTGATCGCCCCGGCGATCGCCACCGGCAACACGGTCGTGGTGGCCGCCGCCGCGGACGCCCCGCTGCCGGCCCTGTCGCTGGGCGAGGTGCTCGCCACCTCGGACGTCCCGGGCGGCGTGGTCAACATCATCTCGGGCCGCACCGCGGACATCGCGCCGACCCTGGCCTCGCACCAGGACGTCAACGCGCTGGACCTCACCGGCGCCATCGCGGCCGACGGCCCCGGCGCGGCGTCCGCCCTGGAGGCCTCCGCCGCGGATACCCTGAAGAGGGTGGTCCGTCCGGAGCTGGACCCGTTCGCCCAGGACTGGACCAATGCTCCCGGTACCGACCGGCTACTCTCCTTCCTGGAGACGAAGACGGTCTGGCACCCGATGGGGATCTGACCCTCCGTCGGACCCGCAGTAACAACTCCACAGACTGGCCGTCCCCAGTGCCCTCTCCCCCCCAGGGCCCGGACGGTCACAGGACGGACCCGCACCTCTCCCCCCCTGGTGCGGGTCCGTCGGCGTTCGCGGCCCGGTCCCTCGCACCCGAGCGACTTTCGTCGCACCGGGACGATCCCTTCGGCGCTCCCGCCCCGCCCCGGCCCGTCCGGACACTGGGACGGGACGGCAGAGGGAGAGAGGAGTCCCGATGGGCGAGTTCCTGGGAGAGCTCATGGCGCTGTTCGCGGACGGTTTCGTCCGCCGGCTGCGGCTCGCCCGCACCCGGCGCCGGCTGGCCGCCGGACGGCCCGCCCGGATCCCCTGCTCGGCGCGCGTCGACGGTCCCGGCGAGGACGCCGGCTACGTCAACGGCCGGCTGTTGATCACCCCCGGCTCCGCGACCGTGACCTTCGCCTCATCCGCCCTGCGCCTGGAGCTCCCGGCCGGCGGCGAGTTCCACGACCCCGAGCCCGGGGTCTGGCACAGCCAGGACTGGGCCGCCACCGCCTACCGGCGGCCCGGGCCCGGCCCGTTGGTCTACCTCCAGACCGACACCGCCCACCTCCCTCTGCTGCACGCCGCGTTGGCCGCGCGGGCGACGACGGAACCGGTGTAGTCCGACCGGTTTCGGCATCGGGCCCCGATGCGTCAGACTGGTGTCCCGTGAGTGACGAGCCGCTGAACCCTGTGCCGACGACCCGCGCCCGGGTGGTCCTGCTGTCCGGCCCCTCCGGATCCGGGAAGTCCTCGCTCGCCGGCCGCAGCGGCCTGCCGGTGCTCCAGCTCGACGACTTCTACAAGGACGGCGACGACCCCACCCTGCCGCTGCTGCCCGACGGCGCGGTCGACTGGGACTCGCCGCTCGCCTGGCACCGCGAGCAGGCCGTCGCCGCCATCCGCGACCTCCACGAGACCGGCCGCACCGAGGTGCCGGTGTACTCGATCCCGGACAACGGCCGCGTGGGCACCCGCCCGCTCGACCTGGCCGGCGCCCCCGCCTTCATCGCCGAGGGCATCTTCGCCGCCGAGATCACCGTCCAGTGCGCCGACGAGGGCCTGCTCGGCGACGCCCTGTGCCTGCGCAACGGCGCGCTCACCACGGCCTGGCGCCGACTGCGCCGGGACGTCCGCGAGGGCCGCAAGTCGCTGCCGGTACTGCTGCGCCGCGGCTGGCGGCTGATGCGCGCTGAGCGGTCCATCGTCGGCCGTCAGGTCGCCCTGGGCGCCCACCCGTGCGCCGGCCCGGAGGCCGTCCGCCGGATCACCGCGGCGGCCGGACAGCCGCAGCTCTCGTCCGTGTGACGCCGGGGCGCCCCCCGGACAACGGACCCCCGGACAACAGGTCGACGGGCCCGGTGCGTCTCCCCCGCACCGGGCCCGTCGCCTTTCGGACAGTCGTCGGGCTCCCCCGTGGACATCGCTCCCCCGAGCCGACGTCCGCAGTCCGTGACCGTCCTTTCCCGTCCCCCGACGGGAGTCCCCTCTCCTCAGACGCTCCAGGCGTCCCCTTCTGTTACAGCCGTCACGCGACCAGTTCGCCGAACGCCCGCATGGTGTCGCCCGACTTGTTCAGGTGCTCGTCGTCGCGCAGGCGGCGCAGGGCGCGCCAGATGCTGCTCTTGACCGTGCCGACGCTGATCCCCAGCACGTCGGCGATCTCCGGGTCGGTCTTGCCCTCGTAGTACCGCAGCACCAGCATGGTCCGCTGGTTCTCCGGCAGCTTCGCCAGCGCCTGCCAGAGCACGGTGCGCAGCTCGGTGCCGCCCATCGCGTCGGTGTCGCCGGCCGTCTCCGGCAGCTCCTCGGTCGGGTACTCGTTGACCTTGCGGCGCCGCCAGGCGGAGATGTGCAGGTTGGTCATGGTGCGGCGGAGGTAGCCCCCGACCGCGGCCTTGTCGGTGATCCGGCCCCAGGCGCGGTAGGTGCTGAAGAGCGCGCTCTGCAGCAGGTCCTCGGCCTCGTAGCGGTCACCGGTCAGGTGGTAGGCCGTGGCGTACAGGGAGGCGCGGCGCTCGCGCACGTACGCGGTGAACTCCGTGATGTGGTCCTCCGCGACGGCCGGGTGCTCCCCCTGCGCGCCTCCCTGTCCCGCCTCGGTGGTGCGCGCGGCGGCGGGGTTCAGCCGCAGCAGCGTCGCACCGGCGGCCTCGCGGCCGGTCGGCTCCCCCGAGCCGACCTTCCGCAGGCCGTTCCCCCCGTTACCCCCCGGGACGTCCTTGCCCTCGACGCGGACGGGGAGGATCCCCCGCAGCGTGAGGGTGTTGGCGGAGTCGACCGCACTCCCCGTCCGGCCGATCCCGTACAGCTCCCCCGCCCTGCCCGCGCCGCTCACCCGGCGAATGGCAGGGTTCCCGGTGCTGTGCGCGCACCCCCGTACGGTCACGGCACCGGAGTTCTCGTCGGTCCTGATCTCGTACCGGGTCCGGTGGGTGGTCGCTGAGGAACGCGCGGTGCGGACAGCCGGGTTGGTCCGGGTCTGAAGCATGGCGTTCATCGTGCGCCCCCTTGGTTCGGTACGAGCGGGTTCCGGTTGCCGCCCTCCAGCCGGCCTGTTGGCCCGCTGTCCTGCGGCGACATGGAAAATCCTGCCCGGCGGTTGTGATGGCGCTGTCCGCCGACTGTCACAGGGGTGTCACAGGGGAGGGGCCGTTCGTCCCGGTCCGCCTCCCTCCTACCGGACGCCGGTGGCGGTCCTTCCGGTTCCCGTACGGGCGGTGACCGGTCCGGGGGGTGAATCGCGGCTTCCGGTGGGCCAAAATGGGGCCGTGCCTTTCCTCCTATTGATCGAGGACGACGACGCCATCCGGACCGGCCTCGAACTCGCCCTCACCCGCCAGGGCCACCGCGTGGCCACCGCCGCCTCCGGCGAGGACGGTCTGAGGCTCTTCAAGGAGCAGCGGCCCGACCTGATCGTGCTGGACGTGATGCTGCCCGGAATCGACGGCTTCGAGGTCTGCCGCCGGATCCGCCGCACCGACCAACTGCCGATCATCCTGCTGACCGCCCGGTCCGACGACATCGACGTCGTGGTCGGCCTGGAGTCCGGCGCCGACGACTACGTGGTCAAGCCGGTGCAGCCACGCGTCCTGGACGCCCGGATCCGGGCCGTGCTGCGGCGCGGTGAACGGGAGAGCTCGGACTCCTCCGCGTACGGCAGCGTGGTCATCGACCGCGCCGCGATGACCGTCACCAAGGACGGTCAGGACCTCCAGCTCACCCCGACCGAGCTGCGGCTGCTGCTGGAACTCAGCCGCCGCCCCGGCCAGGCGCTCTCCCGGCAGCAGCTGCTGCGCCTGGTGTGGGAGCACGACTACCTGGGCGACTCGCGCCTGGTGGACGCGTGCGTGCAGCGCCTGCGGGCCAAGGTCGAGGACGTGCCGTCGGCGCCGACCCTGATCCGGACGGTGCGCGGGGTCGGCTACCGGCTGGACCCGCCGTCCTGAGCCGTGCCCTCCGTGCCCGCAACCTCCCGTACGACGACAGGCTCCTGTGACTGACCAACAGACGACGACCCGGCGCTTCGCCACGGGCCCGTGGCGAAGCCTGCGCTCGCTGCGGGTGCGGCTGATCGCGGTGTTCGCGGCGGTCGCGCTGCTCGCCGCCGTCTCGGCCTCCGGCATCGCCTACTGGCTGAACCGCGACGCGGTGCTCAAGCGCGCCCAGGACACGGCCCTCAACGACTTCCGGGTCTCGCTCAGCCGGAACGTCTCGGACCTGCCCATGGGCGCGAGCTGCCCGGACCTGGCCACGCTCGCCACGAACGTCGCCAGCTCCGGGCTGAGTTACGACGTCGTCGTGGTCGACCCGGCGCACCCCGAGTGCCCGGCCTCCTCCGACGCGGCGCACTTCACGCTCGCCGACGTGCCGGCCGCGCTGCAGTCCACCGTGGCCCGCCCGCGCGAGATCACCGAGAGCAACCCGTACCCGTACCACCTGTACTGGCAGCGGCAGAACCTGGAGGGCCGGCCGTTCGTGATCGGCGGCACCAAGGTGGTGCCGAACGGGCCGACGGCGTACATGTTCAAGTCGCTGGAGAACGAGCGGGCCGACCTCAACACGCTGGGCTGGTCGCTGGCCATCGCCACCCTGCTGGCGCTGATCGGCTCGGCGCTGCTCGCGCAGGCCGCCTCGGCGACGGTGCTGCGGCCGGTCAAGCGGCTCGGCGACGCCGCCGTGGCGCTCGGCGAGGGGCGGCTGGACACCCGCCTCGAAATCGATGGCTCGGACGAACTCGCGGACCTCGCGCGGACGTTCAACCGCGCGGCGGAGTCGCTGCACGAGCAGGTCGAGGAGCTGAGCGCACGCGAGGCGCAGAGCCGGCGGTTCGTCGCCGACATGTCGCACGAGCTGCGCACGCCGCTGACCGCGATGACGGCCGTCACCGACATCCTGGAGGACGAGGCCGAGTCGCTCGACCCGATGATCGAGCCGGCCGTCCGGCTGGTCGTCAGCGAGACCCGGCGGCTGTCCGACCTGGTGGAGAACCTGATGGAGGTGACCCGCTTCGACGCCGGCACCGCCAAGCTCGTCGCCGACGAGGTGGACGTCGCCGACCTGATCATGTCCTGCATCGACGGCCGGGCCTGGTACGACGCGGTCGAACTGGACGCCCCGCGCGGCATCCTCGCCGTCGTGGACCCGCGCCGCCTGGACGTCGTCTTCGCCAACCTGATCGGCAACGCGCTCAAGCACGGCGGCTCGCCGGTGCGGGTCAAGGTCCGGCAGACCGACGGCTCGGTGGTCGTCGAGGTCTCGGACAGCGGCCCCGGCATCCCCGAGGACGTGCTGCCGCACGTCTTCGACCGCTTCTACAAGGCCGACCGCGGCCGGGCCCGCTCCGAGGGCAGCGGCCTCGGGCTGTCCATCGCGATGGCCAACGCACAGATCCACGGGGGGACGATCACGGCGGCCAACGGGGAGGTCGGGGCGGTGTTCACGCTGACGCTGCCGCTGACGCCGCCACCGCCGCCGTCCGCGGACGGGGCCGGCGACGGCACCGTCCGGGACGCCGTCGAGCACGAGGACGCCAAGTGACCGCCCCCGCACCCGCCGCCGTCCGGCCCCGCACCGCCCGCCGGGCCGCCGGCGTGCTGCTCCTGCTCGCGCTGGCCTGCGGCTGCGGGATCCGCCCGACCGCCGTCCCGGTGGACGCGGGCGCCCCCGCCAGCCGGACGGCCTGCCCGACCGCCCCGCACGTCCCGACCGCGCCCGCCACCCCGACCCCGGTCGCGCCGGGCCCACCCGCGGCCCGGGGCACCGCCAAGGCCGGTCCCGGCCCGTCCCCCTCGGCGGCCCCCTCGCCGTCGCCGAGCCCGGCCGGCGCCGGGTCGACCAGCCCGCCGCCGGACAACGTGTTCAGCGCCCTGCCGACGGCGGCGGCGAGCGCCTGCAAGTGACGCGTCCCGCCCGCCGGGGGGCGGGTCGGGGCGCGTGTCGGAATGTTCACGCCCGGCGTGGAACCGCCGCGCCACCGGCTCACGTCCTTCCCCCCGTGCAGCGAGATGGCACCAGGACACGCGACGAGCGTGCCGGCGCACCGGCCGACACCGGGCCGGCGCCGGCCGTCCACCGTCCCCTGCGACAGGTCGGACTGGCGGGCCTCGCCCTCCACCTGTCGCTGGTCCTGTGGCTGGTCGTGCTCAGACCCCTGCCGGTGGCCTGGGTCTACGACGCCAACCTCACGCCGCTGGCCTCCCTGCGTTCCTCCTCGGCCTGGCAGGTGGTCGGCGAGCTCGTCCTGCTGGCCCCGCTCGGCGTCCTGCTCCCGCTGGCCGGCGGACGGCCGCGCGCCCCGTGGCTGCCGTCCTTCCTGCGCACCACCGGCGTCTCCGCCCTGCTGGCCACCGGCCTGGAGTTCCTCTCCTCCTGGACGCCGGGGCACGTCCTCAACGTCGACCACATACTGCTCGCGGTGATCGGCGTCGCCGTGACCCACGCGGTCCTCGTCCCGGCGCTGCGCCGGCTGGTGCGGGAGCGGCGGCCCAGGGCCCGCGGGCCCGAGGGCGTGGCCGGGACCGTTCCTCAGGCTCCGAAGGCCTCGAAGACCGCGAAGATGACGAGCCTGGTGAGCCCCCCGGTCGCCGTCGCGATCACTCCGGTCCCGGCCGCCCGGGCGTCGGCCGAGCCGACTCCTTGAGCACCAGGCCGCCGACCTCGATCAGCCCGCCCGCACGGGGCGCGGTCACGATCCGCGAACCCCGGCCCTGCGTGACGGTCAGCGCCCGCCCGAGCCGCGCGGTCAGCAGCAGCGCCGCCGCGCCCGTCGCCTCGTCCTCGTCGATCCCGTCGCCGCGCCCGGGGAAACCGCGCGCCCGGACCGTCCCCTCCGCCTCGTCCTGCCACGCCCATGCGTAGATCCACTCGCCCGACGGCGGCACCTCCAGCGCGTCCACCTCGGCCGCCGACCCGTACTGCCGCAGGGTGCGCGGCGGCGCCCAGTCGGCGCGTGCCTCGATCAGCGTCAGCCCGTCCTCCCGCCGGACGCCCACCGCCCCGGCGGGCGTCACGAGGCGGTCCACCCCGAGCAGCCAGCCCGTGCCGACGCACGGGTGCCCGGCGAACGGCAGCCGCAGCGTCGGCGTGTAGATGTCGATGACGCCGCGCACGGCGTCGTCGACGAACACCGTCTCGCTGAACCCGAGCTCCCCGGCCAGCGCCTGCCGCTCGTCACGACCCGGTACCGAGGCCCCGTCCCGCACGACGCCGAGCGCGTTCCCGCATTCCCCATCCGGCCCGCAAAAGACCCGCAGCACCTCATAGCCAGTCATGTCCCCACCCTCTCCGTCCGATTCCGGCGGAACGGAACGACTTCGCGACGAAAAGCCCCGGACGGATGCCGGCCGCCTCCAGTACCGTGCGTCCCCGTCCCCGACGGTCCACCTCTTCTTTCCACCCCACAGGATTCCGCGTTGAACAACCTCGACTTCAGCAACCTGCCCCTGTTCTCCTGGTACGTCGTCCTGCTGGCCGTCAGCGGAATCGCCGTGGTCGTCCTGGGGGCCGTCAACGTCGGTCGCCTGAAAGGCGGCTGGCGGATCCTCACCATCCTCTTCGGTGTCGGCTACGTCGGCTACGCCTACTACCTGGCGTTCGTCTTCGACGGCGACAAATACCGGATCTTCTTCCAGGTGTTCATCCCGGCGGTCCTCCTGATCGCCGACGCGGTGAGGAGGATGGCCAACCGCGGCACCACCCCGGCGGAGGCCCCGCAGCCGACCGAGCCGCCGGCACCGGTGCCCGCGCCCATGCCCTACAGCCCGAACGCCCAGCCCCTCCAGTCCTCCCCCGCCGCCCCGCCGGCCGTCCCCGCCCCGGCCACCCCGCCGGGCCAGCCCGTCGCCGACAACCCCTACGCCCAGCCCAAGCGGCCCCCGCACGCGGACTGACCCCGCACACCGGGGGTGCCCGTGCGGCGGGCCTCGGGGTGGACCCCGAGATGGCCCCGACTCGGGGGTACGCCTCGCCGGTGAGACGCGGGGCGGGCGAATCGGCTCGTGGGCGGAGGATTCCGGGCCGGGGGCGGCGGAGCATGGAAGTACGCCCGCCGGAGAGGCCGGAACGGGTACGAACCCACGGAGACCGCCATGAGCCCGCGCCTCGCCCGCCCCCGTCACAACCGCGTCATCGCCGGAGTCTGCGCCGGGATCGGCGAGCGCTTCGGCCTGTCGGCCTGGACCGTCCGGCTGATCTTCCTGGCCTCCTGCCTGCTGCCCGGCCCGCAGTTCCTGATCTACCTGGCGCTCTGGGTGTTGCTCCCCCAGGAGCCGTGACGCACGGCGACGGGCCGCGCACCACCGGGGTCTCCGGGGTGCGCGGCCCGTCGCCGTGCGGGTGGAACGGTCAGCCGCCGAGACCCGGCAGGGCGCCGGTCAGGCCGCCCACCGGGGTCTTGTCGAGGCCCGGGATGCTCGGCACCGCGGCGCGCGTCTGGGTGACGCCGGCGACCGGAGCGGCCTCCGCCGGGGCGGCGGCGGCCCGGCCGGCGCTCGGGGCCAGCGGGCCGAGGGTGCTGGTGACCTTGTCGCCCCCGGGCAGCTTGTTGGCGGTGTCGGTGACCGCGCCGGTGACCGCGGGGTTCTGCAGCGCCGTGGTGGGCAGCCCGACGCCGCCGGGCGCGGGGGCGTCCGCGGACGCGCTGCCGGCGCCGACCGCCGCGATGGCGATGCCGACTGCGGCAGTGCCGACGGCCTTGAGAGCCTGCTTCATGAGTTCGTCCCCTTGAGTCCTCGTCGGTGGCCGACGCGACACGCGGGGACGGACGGCCGACCGTCCGCCACGGCCTGTCGGCGATGACTGGCACACCGTAGTGAGCCGATCGTGCGAGGACCAAAAGGCGTTCACTCGCCCGAGTGAGTAGTCGGATGAACGCCAACTGCCCTGCCAGGCAGCGGCGTTCATCCGGACCTCACCCGGCCGGCGCCACGGACCTGATCAGCCCTGGCCGCCGCCCGTGCTGAACAGCCACTCGGCCTTGAGCTCGGCGTAGCCCGGCTTGATCACGTCGCTGATCATCGCGAGCCGCTCGTCGAACGGCAGGAACGCCGACTTCATCGCGTTCACCGTGAACCACTCCATGTCGCCCAGCGTGTAGCCGAAGGCGTCCACCAGGTGGCCGAACTCCTGGCTCATGCTCGTGCCGCTCATGAGGCGGTTGTCGGTGTTCACGGTGACCCGGAACTTCAGCCGGCTGAGCAGCCCGATCGGGTGCTCGGCGTACGAGGTCGCCGCGGCCGTCTGCAGGTTGGAGGTCGGGCACATCTCCAGCGGGATGCGCTTGTCGCGCACGTACGCGGCCAGGCGGCCGAGCTCGACGCTGCCGTCCTCGTTCACCGTGATGTCGTCGACGATCCGCACGCCGTGGCCGAGCCGGTCGGCGCCGCAGCACTGCAGGGCCTCCCAGATCGACGGCAGGCCGAAGGCCTCGCCCGCGTGGATGGTGAAGTGGTTGTTCTCGCCCTTGAGGTAGTCGAAGGCGGCCTGGTGGCGGGTGGGGGGGTAGCCGGCCTCGGCGCCCGCGATGTCGAAGCCGACGACGCCCGAGTCCCGGTGGCGGTTGGCCAGCTCGGCGATCTCCTGCGAGCGGGCGGCGTGCCGCATCGCCGTGATCAGGGTGCCGATGCGGATGCGGTGGCCGGCCGCGCGGGCGTTGGCCTCGCCGAGGCGGAAGCCCTCCTGGACGGCCTCGACGACCTCGTCCAGGCTCAGGCCTCCCTCCAGGTGCTGCTCGGGGGCGTAGCGGACCTCGGCGTAGACGACGCCGTCGGCGGCCAGGTCCTCGGCGCAGTCCGCGGCGACCTTGATCAGGGCGTCCCGGGTCTGCATGACGGCGCAGGTGTGCGCGAACGTCTCCAGGTAGCGGACCAGCGAGCCGGAGTCGGCGGCCTCGCGGAACCACTCGCCGAGTTCCTTGGGGTCGGTGGTGGGGAGGCCCTCGTAGCCGACCGCGGCGGCCAGCTCGACGATGGTCTCCGGGCGCAGCCCGCCGTCGAGGTGGTCGTGCAGGAGCACCTTCGGCGCGCGGCGGATCTGGTCGGGGGTGGGGATGCGCGGGCCGGTGCCCGCGGTGGTGACAGGGATCTGCTTCTCCATTGCGGAAATATAGACCCTACGCGCGTAGACCCACCACTCCCCACACGGCCGGTTCGCCGAAAGTCCACCGGGAATTCCACCACTCGGATCAGTCCCGTCCCGTATTCCGGGACGCGAAGAGATCAGCCGACCCCCCTCCGCCGGAGTTCGCTCCTCCCTCCTCCGCAGTTCAAAGCCGCGATCCGCGGGATTCAGTCGTGTTCGAGCAGCCGGCCGCGCCGCGACAGCACGAAGTCGCGGAACGCCCGCACCGGCGGCGTCAGCGGCCGACCCGCCGCCCAGGCCAGTCCGATCGCCCGCCGGGTCCGCGGCGCCGTCACCTCCAGCTCCACCACCCCCGGTCGCGGCACCAGCGCCGGCGGCAGCAGCGCCACCCCCAGCCCGGCCGCCACCAGCCCGCGCAGCGTCTCCGCCTCCTCCCCCTCGAAGGCCAGTCGCGGCACGAACCCGGCCTCCGCGCAGAACCCGTCCGTGATCGCGCGCAGCCCGTACCCCTCCTCCAGCCCGACGAACGTCTCGTCCGCCACCTCCGCGAGCCGGATCCGCCGCCGCCCGGCCAGCCGGTGGTCCGCCGGGACGACCAGATGCAGGCGCTGCTCGTCCAGCGGGCGCGCCGCGAAGGCCGGGTCGTCGGGCAGCGGCGCCACCAGGCACAGGTCCAACTCGCCGTCGAGCAGCCGCTCCAGCATCGCGCCGACGTAGTCCTGCACCAGCTGGAACCGCACCCGCGGGTGCGCCGCCCGGAAGTCGCGCAGCAGCGCGGGGACGGCGTCCGTCCCCATCGTGTGCAGGAAGCCGAACGCCACCCGCCCGACCGACGGATCCGCCTCGGCCCGGGCCGCCTCGGCGCCGCGCTCGACCTCGGCCAGCGCCCGCTCCACCGAGGCCAGCAGCAGCCGCCCCGCCCTGGTCAGCCGGACCGTCCGGCCCTGACGGGCCAGCAGCTGCACCCCGAGTTCCTCCTCCAACCGCGCCACCGAGCGCGACAGCGTCGGCTGCGGCATGCCGAGCACCGCCGCCGCCTGCGTCACGTGCTCCAGCCGGGCCACGGCCGCGAACTGGGCCAGCCGCGGCGCCAGTTGGACGGCCGGCAACTCGGGCCCCAGTTCGGCCGGCCGGTACCGGGACTGCTCCGTGCCGTTCGCCACTTCCTCCGCGGCCATCCCGCCACCATCCTCGACTCATGCGCCAGTGCATCGATCATCCCCTGTTCATGCATTGGACGCATCAACCCGGCGGGCCTAACGTCGACGTCATGCAGCCCGCCGATACCAGGGCATCCGTGCCCGCCCCGGATGCCTCCGCCGCCCGCGTCCCGACCCAGGACGACCGCCACCGCCCCGGCCAGCGCGCGTTCCGCCGCGCCAACCTCGCCCTGTTCGCCGCCGGGGTCGCCACGTTCGTCCTGCTCTACTCCACCCAGGGCCTGCTGCCGGTCCTCTCCGCCGACCTCGACCTCACGCCCGGTCAGGCCAGCTGGACCGCCTCCGCCGCCACCCTCGGACTCGCCCTCGGCCTCCTGCCCGCGAGCGCGCTGTCCGACAAGTACGGCCGCACCGCCGTGATGACGGCCTCCACGCTCGGCGCCTCCGCCCTCGCCCTCGCCCTGCCGTTCGCACCCGACCTCACCACCCTGGTCGTGCTGCGCGTCCTCCAGGGCGCCGCCCTCGCCGGGCTGCCCGCCACCGCGATGGCCTACCTCGCCGAGGAGGTCCACCCGAGCGCGCTGGCCTCCGCGATGGGCCTGTACGTGGCCGGCAACAGCATCGGCGGCATGGGCGGCCGGCTGCTGTCCGGCTGGACCGCCGCCGCGTGCGGCTGGCGCTGGGGACTCGCCGCCTCGGCCGTCCTCGCGCTGCTCGCGGTGCTCGCGTTCCGGCTGCTCATCCCCGCCGCCCGGCACTTCACCCCGGCCCCGGTGGATCCGCGCGCCCTCGCCCGGACCGTCGGACGGCACCTGCGCAACCCGCTGCTGGTGCGGCTGTACGCGCTCGGCCTGCTGTTCATGGCCGTGTTCGGCGCGGTCTACAACACCGTCGGCTACCGGCTGATCGGTGCCCCCTTCCACCTGCCGGAGTCGGTCGCCGCCTCGATCTTCATCGTCTACCTGGTCGGCACCGGCACCTCGGCCGCCGCCGGCCGGCTCTCCGGGCGCCTGGGCCGCCGCGGCGCCCTGTACGTCTCGATCGGCGTGACGGCCGCCGGGCTCCTGCTGTCCCTGGCCGGCTCCCTGGTCTGCGCGCTGCTCGGCCTGGTCCTGATCACCGCCGGCTTCTTCGCCGGCCACGCCACCGCCTCGTCCGCCGTCGGCCGCACCGCGACGGAGGGCCGCGCCCAGGCCTCCGCCCTCTACCTGATCGCCTACTACCTCGGCAACAGCCTCGGCGGCACCATCGGCGCCGACGCCTACCACGCCACCGGCTGGCCCGGCGCCGCCACCGTGGGCCTCACCGCCATGACCCTCGCCGCCGCCGTCACCCTCTACGCGACCCACCGGGCTCATACCGCCCAAAGGGCCGTCACGACCCCTTGACAGCCATCGCCGGTAGCCTCCGGAACGCGAGCGCCGATCCCGCCATGTCGGAGCCCCGCTACGAATCCCGGGAGGAGTCCGCCTCCGGTGGCACCATCACCGTCGGCCCCTGGACGCTCGACACCAGCGTCCTGCGGACATACGCCTGACAGCCGCACGGCCCGCCCGTAGGTTTTCTTCCGTCAGTTCGTACGAACAGCAGAGGAATCCACCATGGCCACCTTCGTCCTGATCCCCGGCGTCCTGCACGGCGGCTGGTGGTACCGGCCGCTGACCGAGGGGCTGCGCGCGGCCGGGCACGAGGTGTACCCGGTGACGCTCAGCGGGGTCAGTGAGCGCGGGCACCTGGGCGGCGGGGCGATCAACCTGGACACGCACGTCCAGGACGTGGTCGGCCTGCTGGAGGCCGAGCGGGTGGAGGACGCCGTGCTGGTGGGGCACAGCTACGGCGGCATGGTGATCTCCGCGGTGGCCGACCGGGTGCCGGAGCGGGTCGCCGGGCTGGTGTACGCGGACGCGTTCGTCCCGCGCGACGGTGAGTCGGCCCACGCGATCGTCAACGACCTCTGGAAGCAGCGGTACGTGGCCGGGGCCGCCGCCGGGAACGGGCACACCATGGTCGGCCTCCACCCCGCCCTCGACCCGCGCGCGACCGTCCACCCGATGGCCACCCTGCTGCAGCCGGTCCGCCTCACGGGCTCCGCGGACGCCGTCGCCCGCCGCGTGTACATCCACGCCGAGCGCTTCGAGGGCACCCCGTTCCTGGAGACCTACGGCCGGCTCCGCGACGACCCGGCGTGGACGGTGCACGCCCTCCCCGTCGGACACGACCTGGTCCAGGAGGCCCCGGAGGAGTTCCTCAAGATCGTCCTCGCCGCGGCCGAGTAGCAGGAGACCGAAAGGGCCCGGGCGGCACGGCGCGTCCACGCCGTACCGCCCGGGCCCGGTGCCCGTCCGCGCGACTACGCGATGCGGTCGAGGACGATCGGGTTCGCGGTGAACGCGGTGCCCTCGGGGGCGACCTCGATGCCGCCGGCGAGCGCCTCGATCGCGTACTCGAAGCGCTCGGGGGTGTCGGTGTGCAGGGTCAGCAGCGGCTGGCCGGCCACGACGGTGTCACCGGGCTTGGCGTGCATCTCGATGCCGGCGCCGGCCTGCACCGGGTCCTCCTTGCGGGCGCGGCCGGCGCCCAGGCGCCAGGCGCTGACGCCGACGGCGTACGCGTCGAGCGTGGTGAGCACACCGGAGGCGGGGGCCGGGATGACGTGCTGCTCGCGGGCGACCGGCAGCGGCGCGTCGACGTCGCCGCCCTGGGCGGTGATCATGCGGCGCCAGTGGTCCATCGCCGAGCCGTCGCGCAGCGCGTCCGCCGGGTCCTTGCCGTGCACGCCGGCCGCGGCGAGCATCTCGCGGGCGAGCGCGAGGGTGAGCTCGACGACGTCGGCCGGGCCACCGCCGGCCAGGACCTCGACCGACTCGCGGACCTCCAGCGCGTTGCCCGCGGTGAGGCCGAGCGGGGTCGACATGTCGGTGAGCAGGGCGACGGTGTTGACGCCGGCGGTGGTGCCGAGGCCGACCATGGTGCGGGCGAGCTCGCGGGCGTCGTCGAGGTTCTTCATGAACGCGCCGGAGCCGACCTTGACGTCGAGGACGAGCGCGCCGGTGCCCTCGGCGATCTTCTTGGACATGATCGACGAGGCGATCAGCGGGATGGCCTCGACGGTGCCCGTGACGTCGCGCAGCGCGTACAGCTTCTTGTCGGCCGGCGCGAGGCCGTCGCCGGCGGCGCAGATGACGGCGCCGGCGCCGCGCAGGACGTCCATCATCTCGTCGTTGGAGAGCAGCGCGCGCCAGCCGGGGATGGACTCCAGCTTGTCGAGGGTGCCGCCGGTGTGGCCGAGGCCGCGGCCGGAGAGCTGCGGGACGGCGGCGCCGCAGGCGGCGACGAGCGGGGCGAGCGGGAGGGTGATCTTGTCGCCGACGCCGCCGGTGGAGTGCTTGTCGCTGGTGGGCAGCGGGAGCGAGGAGAAGTCCATCCGGACACCGGAACGGATCATGGCCTCGGTCCAGCGGCTGATCTCGCGCGGCCGCATGCCGTTCAGCAGGATGGCCATGGCCAGGGCGGACATCTGCTCGTCGGCGACCTCGCCGCGGGTGTAGGCGTCGATGACCCAGTCGATCTGAGCGTCGCTCAGCTCTCCGCGGTCGCGCTTGGTCCTGATGACGGAGATGGCGTCCATGCGTGCTCCAAGAGGGGTTCAAAAGCGAAGAGTGTCACGAGATGACCCGGTTGCGGCCCACTCGCGACACTCTACGCGCGTAACAAATGCAGATGCTAGAGCCGCTCCGGCCCGAACGCGTCGGGCAGGAGCTCGCTCATCGGCTTCACGCCGGAGGCCAGGTCGACCAGCAGGTCGGGCCCGCCGTGCTCGTACAGCAGCTGGCGGCAGCGCCCGCACGGCATCAGCAGCTCACCGGAGCCGTCCACGCAGGTGAACGCGGTGAGCCGGCCGCCGCCGCCGGCGTGCAGCGCGGACACCAGCCCGCACTCGGCGCACAGCCCGAGCCCGTACGAGGCGTTCTCGACGTTGCAGCCGGTGACCAGCCGCCCGTCGTCCACCAGCGCGGCCGCGCCCACCGGGAACTTGCTGTACGGCGCGTACGCGCGGGTCATCGCCTCCCGCGCCGCCTCGCGCAGCCGCTCCCAGTCGATCGCGGGGGCTGTCACTTGCCCTCGCCCTTGCGGTAGATCTGACCGTCCGCCTTCGGCATCCGCAGGCGCTGCGAGGCCAGCGAGAGCACCACGAGGGTGATCACGTACGGCGTCGCGACGATCAGCGGGCGCTGCACCTCGTCCGTGAGCGCGTACCAGGCGCCCAGGCCGCCGGCGACCACCAGCGAGATCACCGTGGCGGTGTACTTGCGGCGGTACAGCTGCCACAGCGCCAGGATCGCCATCGCGATGGAGACGGTCAGGAGCAGCACGTGCACCGACTGCGGGTCGCGCAGCTGGAGGCTGTCGGTGAAGCCGAACAGCCCGGCGCCCATGGAGAGCCCGCCCGGCATCCAGTTGCCGAAGATCATCGCCGCGAGGCCGATGAAGCCGCGGCCGTTGGTCTGGCCGTCCTTGTAGAAGTGCGCGGCGACCAGCGAGAGGTACGCGCCGCCGAGGCCCGCGAAGGCGCCGGAGGCGATGACCGCCAGGTACTTGTACTTGTAGACGTTGACGCCCAGCGACTCGGCCGCGGTCGGGTTCTCGCCGCAGGAGCGCAGCCGCAGGCCGAACACCGTGCGCCAGAGCGCGAAGTAGCTGACCACGATCAGCGCGGCGGCCAGGACCACGACCACCGAGATGTTGGTGACCATGCCGCCGAGCACGCCGGCGACGTCCGAGACGAAGAACCAGTGGTGCTTCTCGATGCCTTCCAGCCAGGGCGACAGGCCCGGGATGGTGATGTACGGCAGCGGGTCGGCCGGCGGGGACTGGTTCGCGCCGGCACCGACGGAGACGTAGTCCTTGTAGTAGATCCGGTTGACGTAGGCGCAGATGCCGGGGATCAGCAGGTTGATGCCGACGCCGGAGACGATGTGGTCGACGCCGACGGTGACGGTGATGACCGCGTGCAGCAGACCGCCGAGCGCGCCACCCGCCATGCCGGCCAGCAGGCCGACCCACGGGTTCACCAGGTAGCCGGCCCAGGCGCCGCAGAAGGTGCCGGCGACCATCATGCCTTCGAGGCCGATGTTGACCACGCCGGCCCGCTCGGACCACAGGCCGCCGAGACCGGCCATGCCGATCGGCACCGCGGCGCTGAGCGCGGCGGTGATCTGACCGGAGGAGGTCAGCGAGTGGTTGCCGGTGGCCATGCCCACGGCGGAGAAGAGCGCCAGGGCGCCGGCGATCAGCAGCAGCACGACCGGCCAGGACAGCTTGCGCTTCTTGGCGGGCGCACCGGGCGCCTTGGGACGAGCGGCGGCGGTAGCCGTGCTCATGCGGACACCTCCTTCTTCTCCGTGGCCGCGAGCTGGGCGGCGAGCTGGGCGCCGACCTTCTGCTGCTGGCGCTTCAGGCCGTAGCGGCGTACGAGCTCGTACGCGACGACGACGCAGATGACGATGGTGCCCTGCATGACGGCGACGATCTCGAACGGGAAGCCGCCGTTCAGCGGCAGCTGGGAGCCCGTGGCGTCCAGGAACGCGAACAGCAGCGCCGCGAAGGCCATGCCGAGCGGGCTGTTGCGGCCCAGCAGCGCGACCGAGATCCCGAGGAAGCCGAGACCGGCCTGGAAGCTCTGGCCGAAGTAGAACGAGTTCTGCAGCAGCTCGGGCAGACCGATCAGACCGGCGATGCCGCCGGAGACGGCCATCGAGATCATGACCATCCGCTTGACGTTCACGCCGGACGCGGTCGCGGCGCTCTCCGAGCGACCGGTGGCGCGCAGGTCGAAGCCGAAGCGGGTGCGGGTCAGCACGAACTGGAAGATCACGCCGACCAGGACGGCGATGAACAGGAAGCCCCAGAGGTTGCCGCCGGCCGTGCTGATCGAGAAGAAGTGGCTGGACTGCGAGACCGGGTTGGTCTGGATCGAGTTGCTGGTGCTGCTGACCTTCGGGGCGAAGATGCCCGGGACGAGGAGCAGACCGACGATCGCGATCGAGATGGCGTTCAGCATGATGGTCGAGATGACCTCGCTGACGCCGCGGAAGACCTTGAGCGCACCGGCGATCGCCGCGTACAGGCCACCGGCCAGCATGGCGGTGATCAGCAGCAGCGGGATCTGGATGAACGCCGGCAGGTCGATCTGGCTACCGATGTACGCCGTGAACAGCGCCGCGATGCGGTACTGGCCCTCGACGCCGATGTTGAACAGGTTCATCCGGAACCCGAACGCGGCGGCCGCCGCGGCCAGGTAGTAGGTGGTGGCCCGGTTGAGGATCGCCACCTGGCCGTCCGACTTGGTGGCGTACGTGACCATCACGTTCCACGCGTCGAACGGGTTCTTGCCCGAGGTCGCCAGCAGGATCGAGCAGATCGTCACCGAGAGCACGACCGCGAGCACCGGCGCCGCCAGTGCGAACACGATCCGCTCACCGCTGATCCGCTGCATCGGACTGCGCTTGGCGGCAGGGGGGTTGGGACTGGTCATGTGGGTTACTCCCCCGCCTCGGCGTCGTCGGCGGTGTCGGTGTGGGGGTGCTCGTCCTCGGCCGCGGAGCCCTCGGCCGCGGTGCCCTCGGCCGCGACGGCCCGCGCCTCGGCGAGGGCCTCCGGCTCGGACTCCAGGTGGCCGCGGGCCGCACCGGTCATCGCGGTGCCCAGGTCCTCGGCGGTGACGGTGGCCGGGTCGGCGTCGGCGACCAGGCGGCCGCGGTAGATGACCCGGATGGTGTCGGAGAGGCCGATGAGCTCGTCCAGGTCGGCGGAGATCAGCAGCACGGCCAGGCCGTTGCGCTGCGCGACCCGGATGTGCTCCCAGATCTGCGCCTGCGCGCCGACGTCCACGCCGCGGGTGGGGTGCGCGGCGATCAGGAGCTTGGGGTCGTGGGCCATCTCGCGGCCGATGATCAGCTTCTGCTGGTTGCCGCCGGAGAGGGAGGCCGCGGTGACCTCGATGCCCGGGGTGCGGACGTCGAACTCCTGGACGATGCGCCAGGTGTCCTGCCGGGCCGCGGTCGGGTCGAGCAGCGGGCCGTTGGAGTTCGGCCTCTCGGTGACGTGACCGAGGATCCGGTTCTCCCAGAGCGGGGCCTCCAGCAGCAGGCCGTGGCGGTGGCGGTCCTCGGGGATGTAGCCGATGCCGGCCTCGCGGCGGGCGCGGGTGAGGCTGCCGGACAGGTCCTTGCCGTCGAGGGTGACGGTGCCGGCGTCCAACGGCAGCATGCCCATGATGGCCTCGACCAGTTCGGCCTGGCCGTTGCCCTCGACGCCGGCGATGCCGAGGACCTCGCCCTTGCGGATGGTCAGCGAGATGTCGTCGAGGACGACGCGCTCGATGCCCTCGGCGTCGGTCTTGGCGATCCGCAGGCCCTTGACGTCCAGCATCTCGGTGCTGGTGACGGTCGACTCGCGGCTCTCGGGGGAGGGCAGCTCGGCGCCGACCATCATCTCGGCGAGCTGGCGGGCGGTCACGGACCGGGGGTCCGCGTCGCCGACCGTGGTGCCGCGGCGGATGACGCTGATCGCGTCGGCGACCGCGAGCACCTCGTGCAGCTTGTGCGAGATGAAGATGACGGTGACGCCCTCGGACTTCAGCTCCCGCAGGTTGTCGAACAGCGCGTCGACCTCCTGCGGGACGAGGACGGCGGTGGGCTCGTCGAGGATCAGGATCCGGGCGCCGCGGTAGAGCACCTTGAGGATCTCGACGCGCTGGCGGTCGGCGACGCCGAGGTCCTCGACCAGCGCGTCCGGGCGCACGCCCAGGCCGTACTGGTCGGAGATCTCCTTGATCTTCGCCTTGGCCTTCGCGCCGATGCCGTAGAGGCTCTCGCCGCCGAGGACGACGTTCTCCCACACCGTGAGGTTGTCGGCGAGCATGAAGTGCTGGTGCACCATGCCGATGCCGCGGGCGATGGCGTCGCCCGGGGAGTTGAACTCGCACTGCTCGCCGTTGATCGCGATGGTGCCCTCGTCCGGCTTCTGCATGCCGTAGAGGATCTTCATCAGCGTCGACTTGCCGGCGCCGTTCTCACCCATGAGGGCGTGCACGGTGCCACCGCGGACGGTGAGGTTGATGTCGTGGTTGGCCACGACGCCGGGGAAGCGCTTGGTGATGCCGCGCAGTTCGACGGCCGTTGTCGCCGTCCCCGCGCTGGGGGTTCCGTCCTTGCGCAGGGGGACGGGGTCGGATGCGGTGATGGCGATCTCCTGGTGGTCTGGAGGCGCGTCGTTGCGCTGGGAGGGCCAAAAGGGGGGAACGGGGAAGCGGGGGGACGGAAGGGGGCCCGGGGGTACGCGTTGAGCGCACCCTGCCGGGCCCCTCCCGTTGCTGTGCCCATCATCGCGCTGCCGGGCAGGCGGCAGCGGCTACGACGTCCGGGCCGCGCGGCGCCTTACTGGGCGGGCGCGGTCGGGACGGTGGTGGCGCCGGTCTTGATCGCGTTGGCGGCGGCGTCCAGCTGGGTCTTGATGTCGTCGATCTTGCCACCGGTGGTGGCGAGCTGGACACCGTCGGCCTTCAGGTCGAAGAGCTTGGTGCCGGTGAACGGGGCACCCTGCTTGACCGACTGGATGTAGGCGAAGACCGCGTTGTCGACGTTCTTCACCATCGAGGTGAGGATGCTGTTCTTGTACTTCGCCAGGGCCGGCTGGGCGGCCTGGTCGGAGTCGACGCCGATGGCCAGGGCGCCCTGCTTGTTGGCGACGGCCTCGATGGCGCCGTTGCCGGAGGAGCCGGCGGCGGAGTAGATGACGTCCGCGCCCTTGTCGAGCTGGCCCTGGGCGGCCTCCTTGCCCTTGTCGGGCGAGGCGAAGCCGGAGAAGTCCGGGGGCGTGGTGAGGTAGGTGACCTCGACCGGCATGTTCGGGTCGACGGACTTGACGCCCGCGCGGTAACCGGCCTCGAACTTCTTGATCAGCTCGGTCTGCACACCGCCGATGAAGCCGACGTGCTTGGCCTTGCTCTTCACCGCGGCGGCCACACCGGCGAGGTAGGAGCCCTCCTGCTCGGCGAAGACCAGCGAGGTGACGTTGGCCGGCTGGGCGTCGTCGTGCGAGTCGATGATCGCGAACTTGACGTCCGGGTTGTCCTTGGCGACCTTGTTGACGGCCGGCTGGTACACGAAGCCGACCGCGATGACGGTCTTGTAACCGGCGTCGATCAGGTTCTTGAGGCGGGTCTCCTTGTCCGCCTCGGCCTCGCCGGCCTTGGCCTCGGCCTCGGTGACCGAGACGCCGAGGTCCGACTTGGCCTTGTCGAGACCGCGGGCGGCGGAGTCGTTGAACGACTGGTCGCCACGGCCGCCGATGTCGTAGGCCATGCCGACCTTGAGGCCACCGTCGGAGGAACTGGAGGAAGCGTTGTCAGTGCTCTTTGCGCCGCAAGCGGCGAGCGAGGCCATGCCCAGGGAACCCGAGAGCACAACCGCGGCGAGCTTCATTGAACGGCGCAAGGGAGTTTCTCCTTCTCACACGCACCCGATTAGCGTGGTCGGACGCCACCGTAACGCGCGTAGAACACGGTTGTGTTACGGGGTGCCGGAGCATTCGGGTTGTTATCAAACCGTGGTCTGACGCTCGCCCGAGGCCCATTTCCCGTGCGCGGACGGTGATCCGGAACTGGTGCGCTCCAGTTTACGGAACAGCGCCAAAACCCCGGATCCCGACGGATCCGCCACGCGACGGCCACACACGTGCGGATGAGGTCAGCTCCCGTCGGCCTCCAGCGCCAGCGCCGCGAACAGTTCCACACCGATCCCGATGGCCCGCTCGTCCACGTCGAACCGGCCCTGGTGCAGGTCGCGGACGGAGGTGTCGCCGGGGGCGCGGACTCCCAGCCGGGCCAGGGCGCCCGGGGCGTGCTCCAGGTACCAGGAGAAGTCCTCGCCGCCCAGGCTCTGTTCGGTGCTCTCGACCACCTGCTCGCCGCCCCGGCCGAACCGCGCCGTCATGGCCTCCTCCAGGAGGGCGACGGAGACCGCCTCGTTCACCACCGGCGGCACCCCGCGGTGGTAGTCGAGCGTCCACTTCGCGCGGTAGGTCTCGGCGAACTTGGCGATCAGGTCGTGCAGGACGTCCGGCGCCTCGCGCCAGCCGTCCAGCTCCAGGCAGCGGACGGTGCCCTCCAGTTCGGCGTGCTGGGGGATGACGTTGGGCGCGGAGCCGGAGGCGATCCGGCCCCAGACCAGGCTGACGCCCCACCGCGGGTCCATCCGGCGGGCGAACGCGGCCGGCAGGTCGGCGGCCATCCGGGCGATCGCGGTCACCAGGTCGGTGGTCAGGTGCGGCCGGGCGGTGTGCCCGCCGGGGCCGTCCAGGTGGAGCACCAGGCGGTCGCAGGCGGAGGTGATGGCCCCGGTGCGCAGCGCGATGCGGCCCACCTCGACCTTCGGGTCGCAGTGCACGGCGAAGATGCGCTCGACGCCGTCCATCCCGTCGGCCTTGATGACGTCCAGCGCGCCGCCGGGCATGACCTCCTCGGCCGGCTGGAACACCAGCCGGACCGGGCGGCGCAGCTCGCCGGTGCGGGCGGCGTCGGCGAGCACCAGCGCGGTGCCGAGCACGACCGCCGTGTGCACGTCGTGGCCGCAGGCGTGGGCCCGGCCGGGGACGGTCGAGCGGTAGGGGACGTCGGTCTTGGCGTCGTCGATCGGCAGCGCGTCGATGTCGGCGCGGAAGGCGAGGATCCCGGCGCCGGGGGCCGTCCCGGCGGGGACGATGTCGACGATCAGCCCGGTGCCGCCGGGCAGCACCCGGGGGTCGAGCCCGGCCGCCACCAGCCGGTCGCGGATCAGGCCGGTGGTGCGGAACTCCTGGCGGCCCAGCTCCGGGTGCCGGTGCAGATCGCGGCGGAAGGCGATCAGCTCTGGCTCCAGCCTCCTGGCCCGGGCGCGCAGTTCGGCGGCGGGGCGGGCAGCGGCCAGAGTGGCGCCCGGCTGAGCGGGCTCAGGACGGTTCATCTCCCCAAGCCTAGGCCTGTCGGGGGTTTTTGGCCTGACTTCCGGAAAATTAGTCCCCGGATGGGCGCATACCGGCCGGACAGGTGGGTATGACATCTCGTTTCAGCCGCCTTCCCCGGGTTGCTTGTCCTGTGCAACGATCACCCGGGGCGACGGTCACGGCCTTTGCGTGCTTGACGGATAGTCAGAAGCGTTCCACCGGCTCGTACGTGCCCCACACCTCGCGCAGCGCGTCGCACACCTCGCCGACGGTAGCGCGCGCCGCCAGCGCGTCCTTCATGGGAGGGAGCACGTTCTCCCTTCCTTCGGCGGTACGACGCAGCGCGTTCAGCGCCCGGTCCACCGCGGCCGTGTCACGCTCCGCGCGCAGCCGGGCGAGGCGCTCGGCCTGCTGCCGCTCGATCGCCGGGTCCACCCGCAGCGGCTGGTACGGCTCCTCGGCGTCCAGCTGGAAGCGGTTGACGCCGACCACCGTCCGTTCCCCGGCGTCGGTCTCCTGCTGGACGCGGTAGGCGGTGCGCTCGATCTCCGTCTTCTGGTAGCCGGCCTCGATCGCGGCCACCGCGCCGCCGAGCTCCTCCACCCGGGCCATCAGGGCCAGGGCGGCGGCCTCCACCTCGTCGGTCAGCGACTCGACGACGTAGGAGCCGGCGAACGGGTCGACGGTGGCGGTCACGTCGGTCTCGAACGCGAGCACCTGCTGGGTGCGCAGGGCGAGCCGGGCGGCCTTCTCGGTCGGCAGCGCGATCGCCTCGTCGAAGCTGTTGGTGTGCAGCGACTGGGTGCCGCCGAGCACCGCGGCGAGCGCCTGCAGCGAGACCCGGACGAGGTTGACCTCGGGCTGCTGGGCGGTGAGCTGCACCCCGGCGGTCTGGGTGTGGAAGCGCAGCATCTGCGAACGGGGGTCCCGCGCCCCGAACTCGTGGCGCATCACCCGGGCCCAGATGCGGCGCGCGGCGCGGAACTTGGCGACCTCCTCCAGGAGCGTGGTGCGGGCCACGAAGAAGAAGGAGAGCCGGGGCGCGAAGTCGTCGACGGCCATCCCGGCGGCGAGCGCGGTGCGCACGTACGCGATGCCGTTGGCCAGCGTGAAGGCGATCTCCTGCGCCGGCCCGGCCCCGGCCTCGGCCATGTGGTAGCCGGAGATCGAGATCGTGTTCCAGCGCGGGATCTCGGCCCGGCAGTACCGGAACACGTCCGCGACCAGCCGCAGCGAGGGCGCGGGCGGGAAGATGTAGGTGCCGCGCGCGATGTACTCCTTCAGCACGTCGTTCTGGATCGTCCCGGTGAGCCGGGCCGGCGCGACCCCCTGCGCCTCGCCGACGAGTTGGTAGAGGAGGAGCAGCAGGCCGGCCGGCGCGTTGATGGTCATCGAGGTGGACACCTCGCCGAGCGGGATCCCGTCGAACAGCACCGCCATGTCCTCGACGCTGTCGACGGCCACCCCCACCTTGCCGACCTCCCCGGCGGCGAGCTCCGCGTCCGAGTCGTATCCCATCTGGGTGGGCAGGTCGAAGGCCACCGAGAGCCCGGTGCCGCCGCCCGCGATCAGCTGCCGGTAGCGGGCGTTGGACTCGGCGGCGGTGCCGAAGCCCGCGTACTGGCGCATCGTCCAGGGCCGGCCGGTGTACATCGACGGGTAGACGCCCCGGGTGTACGGGAACTCCCCCGGCCGCCCGAGCCGGCTTCCCGGATCCCACCCGGCCAGCGCCTCCGGTCCGTACAGCGGCTCGATCGGGAAGCCTGACTCGGCACGGCGCGGCTCGGCTGCCATGGGTCCCTCCACGGGGATCGGCGGGCTGGGGCTCGTTGCTCGCAATGTAGTGGCGGCCGGCCGGGAGAACGGGGACCCGACGCGGTTGAGATGATCGGACGAACGACCGAAGTGCGGACCCCATGACCGACCAGCCCCCAGGGAGTGGCAATGACCGAGCAGAAGGTGGCCGTGGTCACCGGTGCCAGCAGCGGGATCGGCGCGGCGACCGCCCGCCGGCTGGCCGCCGAGGGCTTCGACGTGGTGCTGACCGCCCGCCGCACCGAGCGCATCGAGGCGCTCGCCAAGGAGATCGGCGGCCGGGCCCACACCCTGGACGTCACCGACCGGGCGGCCGTGGACGCCTTCGCCGCGGAGGTCGGCCGGGTCGACGTCCTGGTGAACAACGCCGGCGGGGCGCTCGGCGCCGACTCGGTCGAGCACGGCGACCCGGCCGACTGGCGCGCCATGTACGAGGTGAACGTGCTCGGCGTGCTCCACATGACGCAGGCCCTGCTGCCCGCCCTGCGCGCCACCGGCGACGGCACCGTGCTGGTGCTCTCCTCGACCGCCGCGCTGGCCGCCTACGAGGGCGGCGGCGGGTACGTCGCGGCCAAACACGCCGCGCACACCATCGCGGCGACGCTGCGGCTGGAGCTGTGCGGCGAGCCGATCCGGGTGATCGAGATCGCTCCCGGCATGGTGAAGTCCGAGGGCTTCGCGCTCACCCGCTTCGGCGGCGACGAGGCGAAGGCGGAGGCCGTCTACGCGGGCGTCGCCGAGCCGCTCACGTCCGAGGACATCGCCGACACCGTCGCCTGGACGGTCACCCGTCCGTCGCACGTGAACATCGACCTGCTGGTCGTCCGCCCGCGCGCCCAGGCGGCCAACCACAAGGTGCATCGCGCCTGATCAGACCCCCGGCGGGCAGCTCGGCCCCCGTTGATCGACGGTGTCACCCGCAGTGATACACACGTGCGATGAACATCGACCGGGCCGCCCGCCCACGGGTCCTGCTGACCGCCTTGGCAGCCGGCACCCTGCTCCTCACCTCCGCCTGCAACGACAACGCCACGACGGCCCAGGACAAGGCCGCCGCCGGCCCGGCGTCCGCCGCCACCACCGCGACGGCCACCCCGACGCCGAAGCCCACCGGGGCGGACGACCCGGCCCTCAAGCCCTTCTACGCCCAGCAGATCACCTGGGCCCCCTGCCCGCCGGACCCGAAGGCCGCGGACGCCAAGTCGGACGTCTCCGCGATGCTGTGCGGCAAGCTGCACGTCCCGCTGGACTACGCGAACCCGGCCAAGGACGCGCTCGACCTCGCCCTGGTCAAGTACCCGGCCACCAAGCCCGACCAGCGGATCGGCTCGCTCGTGGTCAACCCCGGCGGCCCGGGCGCCTCCGGCGTCGAGATGGTCGAGTACGGCGCCAAGGACTTCGCCGGCGCCCTGCACAGCCGCTTCGACGTGGTCGGCTTCGACCCGCGCGGCACCGGGGCCAGCTCCCCGATCACCTGCCTGGACGACAAGCGGCGCGACGCCGAGGCCCAGATCGACTCGCCGCTCGACCCGGCCACCCGCAAGGCCCAGTCCGACCAGCAGAACGCCGAGTTCATCGCCGCCTGCCAGGCCAAGTCCGGCAAGCTGCTGCCCTTCGTCGGCACCCGCGACTCCGCCCGGGACATGGACGTCCTGCGCGCCGCCGTCGGCGACAAGAAGCTCAACTACCTGGGCATCTCGTACGGCACCTACCTCGGCTCGCTGTACGCCGAGGAGTTCCCGAAGAACGCCGGGCGCCTCGTCCTGGACGGCGCCGTCGACCCCGCCGCCGACGAGCTCGACTCGGTCGTCAAGCAGCAGGCCGGCTTCGAGAAGTCCTTCGAGCGCTTCGCCGCCGACTGCGTCGACAACCACGCCGCCGAATGCCCGCTGGGCAAGGACTCCGGCCAGGCCGCCAAGAAGGCCGCCGACTTCCTGGACGGCCTGCGCGAGCACCCGCTGCCCACCAAGGACGGCCGCAAGGTCGGCAGCGACCTCGCCTGGACGGGCGTGCGCGGCGCGCTCTACGGCGACGAGAACAGCAGCTGGCAGTACCTGCGCGTCGCGCTCTCCGTCGCGATGAAGAACGACAAGGGCGACGTCCTGCTCGCCTTCGCCGACGACTACGACGAGCGGGACCAGAGCGGCCACTACTCCCCGATGGAGGAGGCCCACGCGGCGATCTCCTGCGCCGACGGCTCCGCCCCTGCCCCCACCCCCGAGCGCGCCCAGCAGGCCGTCAAGCAGCTCCAGGAGCAGGCCCCACTGCTCACCAAGGGCGTCGACGTGCAGGACTTCACCGAGTCCTCGTGCAACGGCTGGCCGTTCCAGAGCCCGGAGAAGCCGCACACCATCCGGGCCGAGGGCGCCGACCCGATCCTTGTCGTCGGCTCCACCGGCGACCCGGCCACCCCGTACGCCGCCGCCGAGGCGCTGGCCAAGGGCTTCGCCCATGCGACCCTGCTGACCCGGGTGGGCGAGGGCCACGGCGCGTTCGGCAAGGGCAACACCTGCATCGACCAGGCCCTGGAGGCCTACCTGACCGCGGGCACCATGCCGGCCGCCGGGACGCGCTGCACCTGAGCCTCCACGGCCCCTCGCGCGGCCCGATAGCAGACGAAGACGGGGAGGGCGCTGACACGAAGGTGTCAACGTCACAACTTGATAGCTCGTTCGGATGAAATCCGCGCGCGCCCTCCCCAACTGATGAGCGCTCAACTACCGTTGAGCCGCCACCCGGCAGGCGCTGGACGCCACCCCGCGGCCCCATACTTCACCTGCTCCACCCGAATCCTTCACCGGCCACCTTCCCGCCCTCACGAGGAGGACCCGCTGGCCAGCGACATCCCGTCACAGCGGCTCGATCCCAGCTCCGAGCCGACCCTCCTCGGGCTGCACCGCTTCAACGAGGCCGACGCCGGCGCCGCCGAGGAGGCCCTCCTGGCCTGCTGCGGCAGCCACCGCTGGGCCCTGCGGCTCACCGCCCACCGGCCCTACCCCGACATAGAGTCCCTGCTGGCCGCCGCCAGCGAGGCCTCCTACGACCTCCGCCCGGCCGACCTCACCGAGGCCCTGGCGGACGAGAGCTGGATGCCGCAACCGCTGCTCGGCATGCGGGCCCCGGGCAGCCAGGCGGCGCACACCGCACTGCGGGCGGCCCACGCCGCGTACGAGGCCAGGTTCGGCCACGTGTTCGTGGTCTGCCTGGAGGGCGTCGCGCCCGACGAGATGCTCGACACCGTGCTCTCCTCGATCCGCACCCGGCTCGCCAACGATCCGGACGAGGAGCGCCTGATCGCGGCCGACGAGCTGCGCCGGATCGCCCTCACCCGGCTGGAGCACCTCGTCGCCACCCACTCGGAGGCCGGCGCGCACTGAGCCGCCGGCCCCCGCTCGCCGGTCCGGTCACTTCCTGGTCTGGGCCGCCCGCAGCTTCGCCACCTGCTGCCGGACGATCCGCTCGTCCGGCAGCGCGGCCGGCTCGGTGGACACGCCGAAGGTGGTGAACACCGCGAGCGCGGGGCCGACCCGGGTCAGCACGGCGCGCTGGGACAGCACGGCCGTACCCGATTCATTCGTGAGGGTGAATCCGGTCGCCGCGTCCGCTCCCTCGGGCGTGGGCGTGGCGGCCTGGGCCAGCCGGTGACGGGTGTGGGTCGACTGCGCCCCCTTCTTCCCCCGCTCCGCCGGTGGCGGCGGCGCCGTCGAGGTGAAGACGGCACAGGGTCCGAACAGCCTCTCCAGCTCCGCCTGCACCTGTGCCGCCCGTCCCGAGCGGTAGCCCACCAGGGCGCCGTACGCCGCGCCCGCGGGATCGGCCGCCCGGGCCACGCTCAGATCGGTCTCCGCGTACGGCAGACCCGCGCCCGGCGAGGCCGCGCCCGGAGCCGGGCCGCCACCGGGCGCCACGGCGTCCAGCAGCGGCTGGCACGCCCGGACGTCCGAGGTCTCCCGCCCTGACCCCTGCCCGGTGTCGCCGTGACCGGGCGTCATCACCGTCACCGCGTAGCCGGCGCCGAGGTCGGCGCCGGTCACCGCGGCCGTCCGCAGTTCGGCCGCGGACAGTTCGCGCACCGGCACGGCCCGGTCGTCGGACGGCCCGCCGACCGTGGTGCAGCCCGTGGCGAGCGCCAGCACGCACAGGAGGCGGAGCAGGGGGACGGCGGTCGGTCGGGGACGATCTGGCACAGATGCCTCAGGAGGGTGTCGGCGACGGCGGATGGGACACCGTAGCGCAACGGATCGGTCACCCAGCGTGCCCGCGTGGGGTTCGGTTCCCGCCGAACTAGGCCAGAAGTGCCTGATTGATCACACCTGGGGCCCCCGGAGGCGGTTCCCGATACGGCGTCGATAGGATGCTCGCGGCCGGTGGACCGTACCCGGCCGGGCTGACCGACACCGAAGCCGGCCGAGCCCCCAATCGCTTCCGGAGGGTTTTTCCGTGCCGGCTGGAACGCTGTACCGCGGCCGGGAAGGCATGTGGAGCTGGGTGGCTCATCGAGTCACCGGCGTCCTCATCTTCTTCTTCCTGTTCGCCCACGTCCTGGACACCGCACTGGTGCGAGTGTCGCCGGAGTCCTACGACACCGTCATCCAGACGTACAAGACTCCCCTCGTGAACCTGATGGAGTACGGCCTCGTGGCCGCCATCCTGTTCCACGCCCTGAACGGCCTGCGGGTCGTCGCCGTGGACTTCTGGTCCAAGGGCCCGAAGTACCAGAAGCAGATGCTCTGGACGGTGGTCGGAGTCTGGGTCGTCCTGATGGCCGGCGCCTTCTACCCGATCCTGCAGCACACGCTGGTCGACTGGTTCGGGAAGTGAGCTGACTGATGTCCACGGAAATCTCCGACGCTGTGGTGGTCCCCTCCAACCAGGCGCACACCGGCAAGGGTCTCGGCACCGGCAACCCGGCCGACGCGTTCGTCATCGAGCCGCCGCGCAAGCGGACCAAGAAGACGCCGCGCCGCACCCGGACCAACTTCGAGATGCTGGCCTGGCTCTTCATGCGCCTGTCCGGTGTCGTCCTGGTCGTGCTGATCCTCGGCCACCTGCTGATCATGCTGGTGCTCGACGGCGGCGTCTCCAAGATCGGCTTCGCCTTCGTGGCCGGCCGCTGGGCCTCGCCGTTCTGGCAGGTCTGGGACCTCACGATGCTCTGGCTCGCCATGCTGCACGGCGCCAACGGCATGCGTCAGGTCATCAACGACTACGCCGAGAAGGACTCGACCCGGCTCTGGCTCAAGGGGCTCATGGGTACCGCCACGGTCTTCACCGTGCTGCTCGGCACCCTGGTGATCTTCACCTTCGACCCCCACATCTGAGCCGCGAGCACCATCGACCATCGGCAGAGGCCAGAGGCGAGTTAACCCCCCATGCAGATTCACCAGTACGACACCGTCATCGTCGGCGCCGGTGGCGCCGGCATGCGCGCGGCCATCGAGTCGACCCAGCGCAGCCGCACCGCGGTCCTGACCAAGCTCTACCCGACCCGGTCCCACACCGGCGCGGCCCAGGGCGGCATGTGCGCCGCCCTCGCCAACGTCGAGGAGGACAACTGGGAGTGGCACACCTTCGACACGGTCAAGGGCGGTGACTACCTGGTCGACCAGGACGCCGCCGAGATCATGTGCAAGGAGGCCATCGACGCCGTCCTCGACCTGGAGAAGATGGGCCTGCCCTTCTCCCGCACCGAGCAGGGCCGGATCGACCAGCGCCGCTTCGGCGGTCACTCCCGCAACCACGGCGAGGCCCCGGTCCGCCGCTCGTGCTACGCGGCCGACCGCACCGGCCACATGATCCTGCAGACGCTGTTCCAGAACTGCGTCAAGCACGGCGTCGAGTTCTTCAACGAGTTCTACGTCCTCGACCTGCTGATCAACGACGGCAAGACGGCCGGCGTCGTCGCCTACGAGCTGGCCACCGGCGAGATCCACGTCTTCCAGGCCAAGTCGGTCGTGTTCGCCTCCGGCGGCACCGGCAAGTTCTTCAAGGTCTCCTCCAACGCCCACACCCTCACCGGTGACGGCCAGGCCCTGGTGTACCGCCGCGGCCTGCCGCTGGAGGACATGGAGTTCTTCCAGTTCCACCCGACGGGCATCTGGCGCATGGGCATCCTGCTCACCGAGGGCGCCCGCGGCGAGGGCGGCATCCTGCGCAACAAGGACGGCGAGCGCTTCATGGAGCGCTACGCCCCCGTCATGAAGGACCTCGCGTCCCGTGACGTCTGCTCCCGCGCGATCTACACCGAGATCCGCGAAGGCCGCGGCTGCGGTCCGGACGGCGACCACGTCTACCTGGACCTCACCCACCTGCCGCCGGAGCAGCTGGACGCCAAGCTGCCGGACATCACCGAGTTCGCGCGCACCTACCTCGGCATCGAGCCGTACACGGACCCGATCCCGATCCAGCCCACCGCGCACTACGCCATGGGCGGCATCCCGACCAACGTCGAGGGTGAGGTCCTGCGCAACAACACCGACATCGTCCCCGGCCTGTACGCCGCCGGCGAGGTCGCGTGCGTGTCCGTGCACGGCGCCAACCGCCTGGGCACCAACTCGCTGCTGGACATCAACGTGTTCGGTCGCCGCGCGGGCATCGCCGCCGCCGACTACGCGCAGACGGTGGACTTCACCGAGCTGCCCGAGAACCCGGCCGAGAAGGTCCAGGCCCTGGTCGACGGCCTGCGCGAGGCCACCGGCGACGAGTCCGTGGCGCAGATCCGCAAGGAGCTGCAGGAGACCATGGACGCCAACGCCATGGTGTACCGCACCGGCGCCACCCTCAAGCAGGCGGTCGAGGACATCGCCGCGCTGAAGGAGCGCTACAAGAACGTCTCCATCCAGGACAAGGGCTTCCGCTACAACACGGACCTCCTGGAGGCCGTCGAGCTGGGCAACCTGCTCGACCTGGCCGAGGTGCTGGCCGTCTCCGCGCTGGCCCGCGAGGAGTCCCGCGGCGGCCACTACCGCGAGGACTTCCCGACCCGTGACGACGTGAAGTTCATGCAGCACACCATGGCGTACCAGGAGGTCGCCGCCGACGGCACGACCTCCATCCGCCTCGACTACAAGCCGGTCGTCACGACCCGCTACCAGCCGATGGAGCGTAAGTACTGATGAGCACTCCGACCGTGGAGCACTCGGCCGCTCTGGACGCGGCCGAGAGCGGTGCCACTCAGCTGATCACCGTCACCTTCCGGATCCGCCGGTTCAACCCGGAGGAGCACCCGGACCCGGTGTGGGTCGACTACCAGCTCACGATGGACCCGAAGGAGCGCGTCCTGGACGCGCTCAACAAGATCAAGTGGGAGCAGGACGGCACCCTCACCTACCGCCGTTCCTGCGCGCACGGCATCTGCGGCTCCGACGCGATGCGGATCAACGGCCGCAACCGGCTGGCGTGCAAGACCCTGATCAAGGACGTCAACCCGGAGAAGCCGATCACGATCGAGGCCATCAAGGGCCTCACGGTCCTCAAGGACCTGGTCGTGGACATGGACCCGTTCTTCCAGGCGTACAAGGACGTCATGCCGTTCCTCATCACCAAGGGGAACGAGCCGACCCGCGAGCGCCTGCAGTCCGCCGAGGACCGCGAGCGCTTCGACGACACCACCAAGTGCATCCTGTGCGCCGCGTGCACGTCGTCCTGCCCGGTGTTCTGGAACGACGGCCAGTACTTCGGCCCGGCCGCCATCGTCAACGCGCACCGCTTCATCTTCGACTCGCGCGACGAGGGTGCCGAGCAGCGCCTGGAGATCCTCAACGACCGCGAGGGCGTGTGGCGCTGCCGCACCACCTTCAACTGCTCCGAGGCCTGCCCCCGTGGCATCGAGGTCACCAAGGCGATCCAGGAAGTGAAGCGGGCGCTGGTCACCCGCCGCTTCTGATCCCCGCCTGACCGCGCGAAGGCCCCCGGCCCGATCCTCCGATCGGGCCGGGGGCCTTCGGCGTTCGTCAGCCGGTGGCCGGGGTGCGGCGGGCGGCGCGCAGGCCGCGGAGGCCGATGGTGCCGACGGCGATGCCGAGGCAGAAGGAGGTGACGGCGAGCAGGAGGTGGATCCAGAAGAAGGCGGTGGGCTGGGAATGGTCGCCGTTGACGAAGGCCTGACCGCCGGAGTCCTTCCACAGGTTCTTGACGAAGGTCGTCCAGATGACGATCGACCAGACGCCGAAGGCGGTCAGGAACCAGGAGGTGCGGCGGCTGAGCTTCATGCGGGGTCCTCGGCGGCGGTGTGGAGGCGGTGTGCACCCCCAGTATGCGCGGGCTGCCGATCGGCGTAGGGCGGGGCCCTCCTGCGGAGGACCTTGCCGGTGTGGCGCACGGCGGGGGCGCCGAGTGGGTACGGTCGGCGGGTGATCGCACGCCCTCGCAAGCTCGCGCACCTGTTCGCCGCCACCGCCGCGCTGCCGGCCCTGTTCGTCGTTCCGGCGGCGGCCGCGGCCCCCTCGGCGCCGGCCCCGCCGGCCGTGGTCGGCGGCGACCGGCTCGGCCAGTCCGGTGTCCAGGTCTCACCGACGGCCGGTGCCCCGGCGCTGCCGGGGGACCTCACCGGCCAGTCCTGGATAGTCTCCGACGCCACGTCGGGAGAGGTCCTGGCGTCCTACAACCCGCACCTGCGGCTTCCGCCGGCCAGCACCCTGAAGATCCTCTTCGCGGACACCGTCCTGCCCAAGTTCGACCGCAACGCGGTCCACCGGGTCGCGGACGAGGAGATCCAGGGGATCGGTGCCGGCAGCAGCCTGGTCGGCATCAAGGAGAACCTGGACTACCGGGTCGAGGACCTGTGGCGCGGGGTGTTCCTCAGCTCGGGCAACGACGCCGTGCACGTCCTCGCGCACATGAACGGCGGCGTCCAGCAGACCGTCGCGGAGATGCAGGCCCGCGCGGACGCCCTCCAGGCGCGGGACACCAAGGTGATCTCCCCGGACGGCTACGACATGGACGGCCAGGTCTCCTCGGCCTACGACCTGTCCCTGTTCGCGCGGGCCGGCCTGCGCAACGCGGACTTCCGGGGCTACTGCGCCACCCGGGACGCGATGTTCCCGGGCGCCGTGGACAAGAACACCGGCCAGCGCGGCAGCTTCGGCATCGCCAACACCGACCGGCTGCTGGGCAAGTACCCGGGCCTGATCGGGGTGAAGAACGGCACCACGACCAACGCCGGCTCCACCTTCGTCGGTGCCGCCGAGCGCGGCGGCCGCACGCTGCTGGTGACGGTGATGCACCCGGCGTCGTACCAGAAGGTCTACGACGAGACGGCCGCGCTGCTGGACTGGGGCTTCGCCGCGGCCGGGAAGGTGCAGCCGGTCGGCCGGCTCGTGGACGAGCAGCAGCCCGGCACCGACGAGCCCACCGGCCAGGCGGGCGGCACGGCCGGGACGCCCGCGCCGCCGCCGCACCCGTCGGCGCCCGCGGCGAAGGCCTCGGCGGCCGGTTCGAAGGACGGGGACGACGGGGACGACGGGATCGGCGTCGCCGGTTGGCTGGCGATCGTCGTCGGGGCGTCGGCCGGTGCCGGAGCCCTGGTGGTGCTGAAGCGCCGGACGGCCGCTCCCACCGGCGACAGCTGACGCGGCGTCGCACCGCGGCGGCCCGGCCTCACCCCAGGGGCCGGGCCGCCACCGTCTCCGCCTCGTCCACCTCCGCCAGCAGCGCCCGCCCGTGTTCGCGGGTGCGCTCGCGGGCGGCGACCGGGTCGGCCAGGGCCGTCCAGGCGACGCAGTACATCAGCAGGCGGCAGACGGAGTTCATCCAGAGCAGCAACGCCACCGGCACGCCGAAGGCGCCGTACAGGCTCCTCCCGGCGACCGAGCCGAGGTAGGACGCGAGCAGGATCTTCAGCAGCTCGAAGCCGACCGCCCCGATCAGCGCGCCCTGCAGGACGTCGCGCCGGCGCTGGCCGTGTATCCCCGCGAACGGTCCGAGCAGGTAGGCGAACAGCAGGGTGTCGCAGGCGATCGCTATCACCAGGCCGACCCCGGTGAGCAGGTAGCCGTTGTGCAGGCCGATCGCGTCGGCGATCCGCCCGGCGAGCGTCGTGCCGACGGCGGAGGCGCCCAGCGAGACCAGCGACACCAGGCCGAGGCCGCCGAGCACCACGCAGTCCCACGCCTTGCGCAGGATCACGTTGCCGTCGTCCAGGGGCAGCTGCCACACGTCCCGGATCGAGGTGCGCATGGTGTCCACCCAGCCCAGGCCGGAGAGCAGCAGCAGCGCCCCGCTGACCAGCCCGACCGCGCCCGCGTTGGACACCAGGGACGGCAGGTTGAGCGCGTCGGAGATGCCCGGCACCTGGTCGGCGATGCGCTTCTGCAGGTCGGCGACCCGGCTGTCGCTGAGGGTCGCGACGGCGATCGCGAGTGCCACGGTGAGCAGCGGGAACAGCGCGAGGAAGCCGAAGAACGTGACCGCGCCGGCCAGCCGGTTGCCGCGGGCGGCGGTGAAGTGCTCGTACACCCGGTACGGGCGGCTGCGCAGCAGCCTCGCGACGAGCGGGCCGACGAGCGGGAGGCGGGTCAGGAAGTCCACCCGACCGGTTATACCGGCCCGTCCCCCGAACGGCCGTCAGGCTCGACCTGGGACAGGCGGGTTCAGCGCCGCACCAGCCGCCGGGCCCGGGCGAGCGCGCGGACCGTCCGGTACGCGCCGTAGCGGCCGTGGCTGAGCAGTTCGGCGCGCACCCCGTCCGCCCCGGCGGGCGGGCGGTAGCCGGCCGGGCGCAGCCGGGCGCAGTGCTCGGCGGCGCGGCGGAAGTACTCGCGGCGGGCGCCGGCCGGGACCCGGCCGGGCTTGGCGACGACGGTGTTGAGGTGGTTCAGCATCTTGCCGTAGACCACCGGGCGCCAGCGGTCGAGGTCGGGGCGGCGGTCGAGGAAGGCGAAGACCAGGTCGTACTGGGCGAAGACGTCGAAGTGCTTGCGGCTGGCGGTGGCCAGGATGTTGCCGCCCTCCTGGCGCTGGCGGTAGTGCACGCCGATCCGGTCCAGCAGGGTGATGCTCCCGGCGGCGAGGAGCGCGGGGTACGTGAAGGGGGTGTCCTCGTAGTAGCCGGCCGGGAAGGCCAGCTCCTGCTCGGTGATGAACCCGCGGCGGTAGGCCTTGTTCCAGACGACCTGGAGCAGGTCGAGCAGGTCGGGGCGGGCGTCGAGGTCGAAGACGTCCGGGGAGGCGGCGCCGAAGACGTGGGCGGAGGCGGCGCGGGTGATCCGGCCGTCGACGTAGGTGCGGGCGTAGTCGTAGACCAGGACGTCCGGGTCCCCGGTGGCGGCGAGCCGGTCGCCGACGGCGCGGAGCAGGCCCGGGGTGAGCGTGTCGTCGCTGTCGAGGAAGATCACGTAGTCGCCGGTGGCGACCTCCAGGCCGGCGTTGCGGGCGCGGCCGAGGCCGACGTTCTCCGGCAGGTGCAGCACCCGGACGCGGGGGTCCGCGGCGGCCGCCGCGTCGAGCATCGCGCCGCAGCCGTCCGGGGAGCGGTCGTCCACCGCGATCAGTTCGAATTCGGGACCGTCCTGGCCGAGGACCGAGTCGAGGCACTCGGCGAGGTAGTCCTGGACTTGGTACACGGGGACGATCACGCTGAAGCGGGGCACGGGCCCCAGCGTAGTGGCCCCCGGGGGCGCCTTGGCCCGGGCGGTAGGATCGCGGTGCACGTACGCACCGATTCAAAGTGCGGCCAGACCCGACCCGGGCTGCCACGCTGATTCCCGAGAAAGGCCTGCGTAGCCGATGGCTCCCCGCCTCTCCATCGTCGTTCCGATCTACAACGTCGAGCGCTACCTCGTCGAGTGCCTCGACTCGATCGCCGCCCAGACCTTCGGCGACTTCGAGTGTGTGATGGTCGACGACGGTTCAAAGGACGGCAGCGCGGCTCTCGCCGAGGCCTACGCCGCCAAGGACTCCCGGTTCCGCCTGGTCCGCCAGGTGAACAAGGGCCTCGGCGCGGCCCGCAACACCGGCATCCGGCACATCGACCCGGACTCCGAGTTCCTGTGCTTCGTGGACAGCGACGACTCGATGCCGCCGAGCGCGTACGAGCTCATGATCAACACGCTGGACGAGACCGGCTCCGACTTCGCCACCGGCAACGTGCTGCGCTTCCGCGCGGTGGGCTACTACCAGTCCGGCGGCCACGTGAAGCCGTTCAAGGAGACCAGGCTCAAGACCCACATCACCGAGATCCCGGCGCTGGTCACCGACCGCACCGCGTGGAACAAGGTGTACCGCCGCTCCTTCTTCGACGCGGCCGGCCTGCTGTACCCCGAGGGCATCCTGTACGAGGACGCCCCGGTCAGCGTGCCGCACCACTACCTCGCCACGAGCGTGGACGTGCTCGCCGAGCCGATCTACCACTGGCGCGAGCGCGAGGTCGGCGAGATGTCGATCACGCAGATGCGCACCAACCCGAAGGGCCTGATCGACCGCGTCGCCTCGGTCGAGCTGGTCCGCGGCTGGCTGAAGAAGCAGACCGAGCCGCGCTTCGCCCAGTACCTGCGCTCCTACGACGAGAACACCCTCGTCGAGGAGATCCCGATGTTCTTCTGGTCCGTCGTGGACGGCGACAAGGAGTACCGGGACGCCTACGTCAAGCACGTCAGCCGGCTGCTGCGGGCGATCGGCCCCGAGCAGGTCCGCAAGCTGCGCGCGCCGCTGCGGCTCAAGTACCACCTGACCCTCCAGGGCCGGGTCGACGAGTTCGTCGAGCAGATCAAGTACGAGGGCGAGAGCAACGGTGGCGTCCAGGCCCGCGGCCTGCTGCGCCCGTACGCCGACTACCCGTTCCTGCGCGGCGGCCGCAAGAGCGTCCCGGCCGGCGTCCTGAAGCTGGACAACTCGCTGGTCATGCGCAGCCGGCTGTACGAGTCGGCCTGGGTCGGCGGCAAGCTGGAGCTGACCGGGCACGCGTACCCGGAGCAGCTGGGCGCGGCCGGCAAGCACGACATGGTCCGCACGCTGGTGCTGCGCGAGACCAAGGGCCGCCGGGTCGTCGCCGTGCCGATGAAGACCCAGTACAGCCCCGAGGCCACCGCGAGCTGCAGCCACGACCTGTACAGCTGCGACTGGGCCGGCTTCACCGTCGCCCTCGACCCGAAGAAGCTCAAGCACCGCGGCCAGTGGAAGGACGGCCACTGGCGCGTCCTGGTCGCCGGCGCGGGCAAGGGCGGCGTCTACAAGGGCCGGGTCTCGGCCGGCTGGAGCGACACCGCCGAGTACATCCCGGCGCACTGGGTCGAGCCGGACGTGCGGATCGTGCCGTGGGTGCGGGACAACTTCGTCTACCTGAAGGTGGAGACGGTCCGGGCCCGGGTGACCGGCCTGGCCGCGCACGCCGGCCGGGTGGAGGTCTCGGGCGCGGCCCGCTCCGGCGCGGGCTTCGCCGGGGCCCGCCTGCGGCTCACCCACGTCGAGTCCGACCGCGAACTGGCCTTCCCGCTGGAGCTGGGCTCGCCCGTCGGCACGCTGCAGCCGTTCTCGGTCTCCTTCCCGGCGGCCGAGCTGACCGCCGTCCGCGAGGCCTGGGCCGAGCTGGACCCGGTGGCCGCCGAGCGCGCCCGTGACCGCTGGGACACCGCCCTCGTGCTCACCGACGGCACCGCCGTGCCGGTGGTCTGGGACGAGCGCAACGCGCCCGAGCAGCTGCACGTCGTCCTCAACCCGCAGGCGCCGACCGCGGAGCGCCGCGCGCTCTACTCCAAGCCCTCCCCCGCCGGGAACCTGCAGTTCTCCGACCAGCTGCTCCAGCCGATCGTGGACGAGGTCGCCTCGCGCGGCGCCGACGGCTTCCTGCTGAGCGGCTCCTTCCCGCTGCCCGACTCGCACCGCTGGGAGCTCGTCGTCCGGCACGACTGGCGCGAGGAGGAGCACGTCTACCCGGTGGAGATCACCGACGGCCGCTTCCGCACCGCGCTGCCGACCGTCCCGACCGCCTCCTTCGCCGGGCGCGTGCCGCTCGCCCAGGGCACCTGGAACGTCTTCTTCCGTCCGGTCGGCGCCCCGGTCGACGCCGCCGTCGTCCTGCACGCGCTGATCTCGCCGGACTGCTTCGCCACCCTGCCGCTGGAGGTGGAGTCCCGCGGCAAGCGGATAGTGCTGGAGCGGCGCCACCACGACGGCCTGTCGCTGGAGGCGCACTCGGCCCTGCTGCCCGAGGAGCGCAGCGGCTACCGCCAGCGCCAGCTGCGGACGGTGGACTACCCGGCCGCCCGCCGGCACCCGGTGCGCGAGACCGTCCTGTACAACGGCGGCCTCGGCGGCCTCTACGCGGACTCCCCGCGGGCGATCCACGAGGAGCTCGTGCGCCGCGGCCTGCCGCTGGAGCACCTGTGGGGCAGCGACGACCTCCAGGCCGACCTGCCGCAGACCGCGCAGGCGGTCCGGCTGTGGAGCCCGGAGTGGTTCGAGGCGCTGGCGACCGCCAAGTACATCGTCACCAGCACCCACCTGCCCGACTTCTTCGTCCGCCGCCCCGGCCAGGTGGTCGTGCAGACCTGGCTCGGCACGCCGCTGAAGCAGATCGGCCTGGACTTCGAGAAGGTCTGGTTCACCGACTCCAACTACCTGAAGGGCCTCGCCAAGGAGGTCCCGAACTGGAACCTCCTGGTGGCCGGCAACAGCTGGTCGGCCCCGCTGCTCCGGCGCGCCTTCGACTACAAGGGCGAGATCCTGGAGAGCGGTTCGCCCCGCAACGACCTGCTGTTCGCCCCGGACCGGGAGAAGACCGCGGAGCAGGTCCGCGAGCGCCTCGGCCTGCCCGAGGGCAAGAAGGTCGTGCTCTACGCGCCGACCTGGCGCGAGGACCGGCGCCGGCCCAACGGCGGCTACCAGATCGACCTGCGGGTCGACCTGGACGCGGCCAAGGCCGCGCTCGGCGAGGACCAGGTGCTGCTGGTGCGCCGGCACAGCGTGATGTGCGGTCAGATCCCGGGTGCCGGCAACGGCTACGTCTGGGACGTCGGCAGCTACCCCGACATGGCGGAGCTGCTGCTGATCGCCGACGTCCTGGTCACCGACTACTCGGCCGCGGTCTTCGACTTCGCGTCGACCGGCAAGCCGGTGCTGTTCTTCACGTACGACCTGGAGCACTACCGGGACAACCTGCGCGGTTTCAGCCTGGACTTCGAATCGGTGGTGCCCGGTCCGCTGCTGAACACGTCCGCCGAACTCGTCTCGGCGCTCGGCCGGGTCGACGAGATCGCCGCCGAATTCGCCGACAGGGCCGCCGCTTTCCGCGAGGCCTACTGCGACCTGGACGACGGCAAGGCCTCGGCCCGCGTCGTCGACGCGATGCTCCGAAAGGAGTAATTCTCCCCCGACCGTCCCGAGGCGTCCGGTGCGATTTCGCGCCGGGCGCCTCGGCATTTCCGAGAGTTACCTGAGGACATGCGGGCCTTTGCGCCCGCATTGCACTCGAACTGGCGTTTCGTCGGCAAATTTCTCAGGAAATTCTACGAACCGTACAGTTGACCCCGGGTGTCGTCCCGGTATGGGATGTCAATTCGGCGGTCAGCGTTCCGGCTCCCGCCGGTCGGCAACACCCCCGGCCCAGCCCCACGCCGGGCTCCCGTCCCCGAAGGGCTCCACCCGAAATGCCAGTGCTCACGCGGCTCGTCCTGCCCCATGCCGACCCCCGCGTGACCACCGCACTGCCCACCCCGTCCGAGGACGCCGACTTCGGCCTGCTGCGCGCCCGCTGGGCCGGCCGCGGCCTGGAGCTCACCGGCTTCGCCCGCCCGCACGACCAGGACACCGGCCGGGCGGGCTCCGCCTGGACCTGGCTCACCCTGCGCCACCCCGAGGACGCCCGGCCGCCCGTCCACGTGCGCTCCCGGCCGCGGCGCCTGCCCGAGATCACCGACGAGAGCGCGCAGCCCGAACACAACCACGACTGGTCCGGCTTCACCGCCGTGATCGAGCCCGGCCGGCTGCGCCTCGACGGCCAATGGCTGCTCGGCGACTGGCAGATCGAGACCACCCTCTTCACCCGCCCCCGCCCCACCCGGGTGCGCCGCCAGTACGGCACCCTCGCCCCGCACTGGTGCGGCTCGGGCGAGTACCCGCCGGCCCGCTGGGTCGACCGCGACGTGCGCCTCCAGCCGCACTTCACCGACGGCCGGCTCAACTTGCTGCTGGAGCGACCCGGCGTCCGGCTCACCGCCGCCGACCCCGTCGACGGGGGCCTCGACCTGCGCGGCACCGCCGACCACTGCCCGTCCGGCACCGTGCTGCGGCTGCGCCACCGGGAGAGCGACGCCGTCGTCGAACAGCGCGTCACCCGCACCGGCAACGCCTTCGCCGTCCACCTGCCCTACCGGCCGTTCACCGCCGACGGCCGCGGCACCGGCGACCTGGAGCACTGGGACGCCGAACTGCGCCGCCCCGACGGCGGCACCGAGCAGCTCGTCGTGGACGAGCGCGGCGGCCCGGTGGCCGGCCAGCACCGGCTGCCCGGCACCGCGGACCGGGCGCTCTACCTCAAGCACCTCGCCGACGGCCGGCTCCAGGTCTGCGTCCAGCCCGCGGCCGGCATGATCGACCGGATCTCCGTCAAGGCCGGCGCCTTCGAGCTCGCCGGGCACTGCCCCGACCCGGCCGCCGGCCGACTGGAGCTGGTGCTGCGGCACACCGGCACGGCCGGCGAGGTCCGCCGCCCGGTCGAGGCCGGCGCCGACGGCCGCTTCCGCGTACGGGTGCCCGCCACCCGCACCGGCTCGGACGGCACCTCCCTGCCGCTGCGCAAGGGCATCTGGGAGGCCGCCCTGGAGCCCGCCGACCGCTCCGGCCCGACCCGCCCGCTGCTCGCCGCGCCCGGCGCGCTGGCCGCCCTGCCGGCCGCCACCCAGGCCGGCGGCAAGCCCGTCCTGCTCCAGCGCCGCTGGCACGACACCCTGCTGGTGGACTCCACGCCGGTGCTCACCGCCACCGAGCGCAGCGCCTGGACGCAGTCCCGCCTGCGCGCCGACGACTACCCCGCCGCCCGCCGCGAGCCGCTGCGCGAGGCCGTGCTGTACGACGTGTTCGGCGGCCGCGGCTACGCCGACTCCCCGCGCGCGGTGCACGCCGAACTCGTCCGCCGCGACCTGCCGCTGGAGCACCTGTGGGTGGTCGACGACGCCCAGGCGGACCTGCCGCCCGGGGTCACCGCGGTGCGGATCTGGAGCCCCGAGTGGTACCGGGCGCTGGCCACCTGCCGGTACCTGGTCGGCAACACCCACTTCCCGGACTTCCTGGAGCGCCGCCGCGGCCAGGTCGTCGTGCAGACCTGGCACGGCTCGCTGCTGAAGCGCATCGCCCACGACGTCGAGAACCCCTGGCTCGCCGACCACGGCTACCTGGACGCGCTCGACCGCGAGACGCCGCAGTGGAGCGTGCTCGTCTCCCCCAGCCCGTTCGCCACCCCGATCCTGCGCCGGGCGTTCCGCTACGGCGGCGAGATCCTGGAGGCCGGCTACCCGCGCAACGACGTGCTGGCCCGGCCCGACGAGCGCACCGCCGCGGCCGTCCGCCGCCGCCTCGGCATCCCCGAGGGCAAGCGGATCGTGCTGTACGCGCCGACCTGGCGCGAGGACCAGCAGCGCGGCGACGGCGACGGCTTCCGGCTCGACCTGCGGATCGGCGTCGAGCACGCTCGCCGCGCCCTCGGCCAGGACCACGTGCTGCTGATCCGCCCGCACGCGCACGTCCGCGAGCCGCTGCCGGGCGCCGGGGACGGCTTCCTGTACGACTGCGCCGACTACCCCGACGTCCAGGAGCTGCTGCTGGTCGCGGACGTGCTGGTGACCGACTACTCGTCGATCATGTTCGACTTCGCGATCACCGGCCGCCCGGTGCTCTTCTTCACCTACGACCTGGAGCACTACCGCGACACCCTGCGCGGCTTCTACTTCGACTTCGAGACGCAGGCCCCCGGCCCGCTCGTCCCGGACTCGGTGGAGCTGATCGGCGCGCTGCGCGAACTCGCCGACGGCGACGACGGACTGACCGACCGGTACGCGGAGCGCTACCGCCGTTTCCGGGCCGCCCACTGCGCGCTGGACGACGGCGGCGCGGCCCGCCGGGTCGTCGACCGGATGCTCGAACTCACCCGCACCGCCAGCTGATCCGGCCGCTCCGGCCGGTTCCACCGGCTCGGCGGACCCGCGGGTCACCCGAAGGAGTAGCTCCGCCAGGGCCGCCAGACCTCGTCCGCGTCGAACCGGGAGAGGCCGAAGCCGGGCACCGTGAACGCCGCCCGGAAGCCGCGCGCCTGCTCGTACGCCTGGTCCAGCACGTCGTCCGGCAGGCCGTGCGCCACCGTCACGTGCGGGTGGTACGGGAACGCCAGCTCACGGGCCAGCGGGCCGGAGCGGACGTCCGCCTCCAGCAGCCGGCACTCCTGCGCGCCCTCCTCGACCCGGACGAACACCACCGGGGAGACCGGGCGGAAGGTGCCGCCGCCGCGCAGCAGCATCCGGAACGGCCGGTGTGCCGCCGCCACCGCCGCCAGGTGCTCCTCGATCTTGGACAGTTCCCCGGCCGGCACCTCGGTCGGCGGCAGCAGCGTGACGTGCGTCGGTATCGACCGGGCGAGCGGGTCGCCGTGCCCGGCCCTGGCGTCCTGGATCCGCGCGCCGTACGGGTCGGGGACGCTCACGGACACGCCGATGGTGACGACCTCGGGGAGGTCGCCACCACCGGGCAGGCGTGTGAGGGGAGTCACCGCTTGGCGGCCGGGAGGAAGCCGATCCGGTCGTACACCGTCTCCAGCGTCCGGGACGCCACCGCGCGGGCCTTGTCCGCACCGAGCGCCAGCACCCGGTCCAGCTCGGCCGGGTCGTCCAGGTAGGTGCGGGTGCGCTCCTGGAAGGGGGTGACCCACTCGGTGAACAGCTCGGCCAGCTCGGTCTTCAGGGCGCCGTACATCGTGCCCTCGAAGTGGGCGACCAGCTGCTCGACGGACTGGCCGCTGAGCGCGGAGTGGATGCGCAGGAGGTTGGAGACGCCGGGCTTCTCCTCCTCGTCGTAGGAGACGACGGTGCCGGTGTCGGTGACGGCGCTCTTGAACTTCTTGGCGCTGACCTTCGGGTCGTCCAGCAGGCTGACCAGGCCCTTGGGCGAGGAGGCCGACTTGCTCATCTTGACGGCCGGGTCCTGGAGGTCCTGGATCTTCGCCGTCTCCTTGAGGATGTACGCCTTCGGGACGGTGAAGGTCGGGGTGTAGCGGGAGTTGAAGCGCTCCGCGATGTCCCGGGTGATCTCCACGTGCTGGCGCTGGTCCTCGCCGACCGGGACGGCGTCCGCCTGGTAGAGCAGGATGTCGGCGATCTGGAGGATCGGGTAGGTGAACAGGCCGACCGTGGTGCTGTCGGCGCCGTAGCGGGCCGACTTGTCCTTGAACTGGGTCATCCGGGAGGCCTCGCCGAAGCCGGTGAGGCAGTTCATCACCCAGGCCAGCTGCGCGTGTTCGGGCACGTGCGACTGGACGAAGAGCGTGCAGTGCTCCGGGTCCAGGCCGGCGCCGAGCAGCTGGGCGGCCGAGATCCGGGTGTTCTCGCGCAGGGTCGCCGGGTCCTGCGGCACCGTGATCGCGTGCAGGTCGACCACCATGTAGAAGGCGTCGTTGTCCTTCTGCAGGTCGACCCACTGGCGCACCGCGCCGAGGTAGTTGCCGAGGTGGAACGACCCGGAGGTGGGCTGGATGCCGGAGAGCACCCGGGGACGGTCCTTGACCGGACCAGTGACCGCTGCGTTGACCATGCGGGCCATTGTTCCAGTTCCACCGGGCGGTCAGGAAACCTCTGCCCCTGGAGGTTCCGACAGTGTGACGGCACTCACCCTGACCCGGGCGATCCGCCGGCCCTCCAGCTTGGCCACCGTCAGCAGCACCCCGCCGCCGCCCTCGACCGGCACCCGCACCTGGTCACCGTCCCTGGGCAGCCGGCCGAGCGAGGCGACCAGGCAGCCGGCCACCGTCTCGTACGGGCCCTCCGGGAGGGTGACGCCGGTCTCCTCCGCGAAGTCGCCGAGGTTGAGCAGGCCGTCCAGCTCCATGCCGCCGCCGGCCAGCCGGCGGATGGTGGCGGTCTGCGGACGGTCGTACTCGTCCCGGATCTCGCCGATGACCTCCTCGACCAGGTCCTCCAGGGTGACGATGCCCGCGGTGCCGCCGTACTCGTCGACCACGATCGCCAGGTGGTGGCCCTCGCGGCGCATCTCGCCCATCGCCTCCAGCACCAGCTTGGTGCCGGGCAGCAACTTCACCGGGCGGGCCAGGTCGCGGACCTTGACGGCCTGCTCGCCGCGCGTGCCGTACAGGTCTCGGACGTGGACGAAGCCGACCACGGCGTCGGCGCTGCCCTCGACCACCGGGTAGCGCGAGTGCGGCGAGGTCTCGGCCTGGTGGCGGACGGCGGTCAGCGCGCGCTCGGCGTCCAGGAAGGTCACCTCGGTGCGCGGGACCATCACCTCGCGCAGCTGCCGCTCCCCGGCGGAGAACACGTCGGCGATCAACGCCCGTTCGTCGCTCCCGAGTTCGGTGTTGGCGGCGACCAGGCCGCGGAGCTCCTCGGAGCTCATCGAGCCGCGCCCGGCGCTCGGGTCGCCGCCCAGCAGCCGGACCATCATGTTGGTCGAGTGCCCGAGCAGCCAGATCACCGGCCGCAGCACCGAGGACATCACGTCCACGACGGGCGCGGCGGTCACCGCGATCGACTCGGCGCGCTGGAGGCCGATCCGCTTGGGGGTCAGCTCGCCGAGCACCAGCGAGACGTAGCTGATCACCAGGGTGAGCCCGACCAGCGCGACGGCGTCGGCGACGCCCTGGGTGAGCCCGGCCCTCACGAACAGCGGGGCGACCTTCCCGGACAGCGTGTCCGCGCCGAAGGCGGCGGACAGGAAGCCCATGCAGGTCACGCCGACCTGCACGGCGGCGAGGAAGCGGTTGGGGTCGGCGGCCAGGTGCGCGGCCCGGGCCGAGCGCCGGGTGCCCTGCGCCTCCAGCGTCCGGATCTGGCCCTCGCGCAGCGAGATCAGCGAGATCTCGGCGACGTTGAAGAGGCCGCCCAGGAGGATGAAGACGAGGACGAGCGCCGCGTCCCCGATGGTTTCGTTCACAGCGCGCCAGTGTAAGGCGACGGCCCGCCGCTTCCCCGGGAGGGAGGCGGCGGGCCGTCGAAGAAGCCGGTCGGCTCAGATGAGGCCGAGCTCCTGGACCGCGTCGCGCTCCTCGGTCAGCTCCTTGACCGAGGCGTCGATGCGGGCGCGGGAGAAGTCGGAGATCTCCAGGCCCTGGACGATCTCGAACTTGCCGTCCTTGGTGGTGACGGGGAAGGAGGAGATCAGGCCGGCCGGGACGCCGTAGGAGCCGTCGGAGACGACGCCCATCGAGGTCCAGTCGCCCTCGGCGGTGCCGTTGACCCAGGTGTGCACGTGGTCGATGGCGGCGTTGGCGGCCGAGGCGGCCGAGGAGGCGCCGCGGGCGTCGATGATGGCCGCGCCGCGCTTGGCGACGGTCGGGATGAAGTCGTTCTCCAGCCAGGCCTGGTCGGCGCCGACGGCCTCGAAGGCCGGCTTGCCGGCGACCTCGGCCTGGAAGATGTCCGGGTACTGGGTCGCGGAGTGGTTGCCCCAGATGGTGACGCGCTTGATGTCCGAGACCAGGGCGCCGGTCTTGGCGGACAGCTGGCCGACCGCGCGGTTGTGGTCCAGGCGGGTCATCGCGGTGAAGCGCTCGGCCGGGACGTCCGGGGCGTTGCGCTGGGCGATCAGGGCGTTGGTGTTGGCCGGGTTGCCGACGACCAGGACCTTGATGTCGTCTGCGGCGTGGTCGTTGATGGCCTTGCCCTGCGGGCCGAAGATGCCGCCGTTGGCCTGCAGCAGGTCGCCGCGCTCCATGCCCGCGGTGCGCGGACGGGCGCCGACCAGCAGGGCGACGTTGGCGCCGTCGAAGGCCTCGTTCGGGTTGTCGGTGATGGTGATGTCGCGCAGCAGCGGGAACGCGCAGTCCACGAGCTCCATCGCGGTGCCCTCGGCGGCCTTCAGGCCCTGCGGGATCTCCAGGAGGCGCAGGTTCACCGGCACGTCGGCACCGAGCAGGTGGCCCGAGGCGATGCGGAAGAGCAGCGCGTAGCCGATCTGGCCGGCGGCTCCGGTGATGGTGACGTTGACGGGGGTGCGGGTCATTTCTACCTTCTCCAGCAAATCGCCAGGTGCCCCAGGCACACCGGCACTGGAGCCGAGGATGGTCTCTCGACATCGAGAGACCGGCGTCAGGTTATCGCAAAGGGAAGCGTACGCCGCGTGCGCGGGCGTGGCTGATGCGTCACAGCGGAGAACACCACGGCCCCCGCCCGGAAGGACCGGGACGGGGGCCGTGGCGCGGGCGGTGCCGCGCGACCGGCACGGGGCCGGCACGGGGCCGGCACGGGATCAGTGCTTGGGACGTCCGATCAGCTGCCCGATGTTGTCCAGCAGCGGGAACTCCAGCCACGGGTTCGGCTGGGCCACCAGCGTCAGCAGGACGATCGCCGAGCCCAGGAAGCCCAGCACGATCACGTCGGTGAAGCGGCTGCGGACCGCGAGCATCCCGACCTCGGGCAGCACCAGCCGCAGGACGGCGCCGAGCAGCACGCCGCCGCCGAGGATCAGCAGCCCGTACTTGAAGCCGTCCTTGAAGTCGGCGAACCAGGTGACCGCCAGCCCGGCGCCGACCACCAGCAGGACCAGCGTTATCGGCCACTGCCGCACCGGCAGGGCGTGCTCGCGCCCGAGCGCCGCGGCCGAGCCCTCCGGCGGGATCGTGCCGGTGGTCTTGACCGGCCGCTGCCGGGACCGCGCCGAAGGTCGTGGGTCGCTCATGTCCGCCGTCTCCCGGGGAGTGATCAGACGCCGGCGCGGCGCTCGGCCGCCTCGACGATGTTGTTGAGCAGCATCGCGCGGGTCATCGGGCCCACGCCTCCGGGGTTCGGGGAGATCCAGCCGGCCACCTCGGCCACGCCCGGGTGCACGTCGCCGACGATCTTGCCCTCGCTGCGGCTGACGCCCACGTCCAGGACGGCCGCGCCGGCCTTGACGTCCTCCGGCTTGATCAGGTGCGGCACGCCGGCGGCGGCCACGATGATGTCGGCCTTGCGCAGGTGGTAGGCCAGGTCCCGGGTGCCGGTGTGGCACAGGGTGACGGTGGCGTTCTCGGAGCGGCGGGTCAGCAGCAGGCCGATCGAGCGGCCGACGGTGACACCGCGGCCGACCACGACCACCTCGGCACCGTTGATCTCGACGTCGTGGCGGCGCAGCAGCTCGACGATGCCCAGCGGGGTGCAGGGCAGCGGGCCCTCGATGCCGAGGGCGAGGCGGCCGAGCGAGGTCGGGTGCAGGCCGTCCGCGTCCTTGTCCGGGTCCATGAGCTCCAGGACCGGGTTCTGGTCCAGGCCCTTGGGCAGCGGCAGCTGGACGATGTAGCCGGTGCAGGCCGGGTCCGCGTTGAGCTCGCGGACGACGTCCTCGACGTCCTGCTGGGTGGCGGTGGCGGGCAGCTCGCGCTGGATCGAGGCGATGCCGACCTCGGCGCAGTCCTTGTGCTTGCCGTTCACGTACCAGCGGCTGCCCGGGTCGTCGCCGACCAGGACGGTGCCGAGGCCGGGCGTGACGCCCTTCGCCTTGAGGGCCGCCACGCGGACGGCGAGTTCGGACTTGATCGCGGCAGCAGTGGCCTTGCCATCGAGAATCTGGGCAGTCATGACCCCATTCTCCCGGATCCCGGCCCGCCTCCGTACCACGGCGCCGGTCCGGCTCCGGACCGAAGGCGCGACGGACCGCGACGGGCGGCGGCGGAACGGGACGGACACGGAAGGCCGGTGCCGCGTTGCGGTTGCGCCACAGTCTCGCCACCGCCGCGGGGGCGGCTGGACACGGTGCTCCCGCCCGGTCGACGATATGGGCACGGCCCTGCCACGACCGGCCCGGTGACGGGCCGACGGACACCACGGCGGGGCGGACCCGGGGGAAAGTAGCAGTGAGCCGACCACACGACACCGCGCCGTCCGGCGCGCCGCAGCCGTTCCCGCTCGCTCCGCACCGGGCACGTTCCTGAGCCGCCGGCGCCCGGCACCACGGCACCGTCGCCGTACCGCCGACGCGCCCGCCCGGCGTCCCGTCCGCCCGGCGCCCCGGCCCGCCGGCCGGCTCCGGGCGCTCCGCCGTCCCGTCCCCACGTCCCCGTAACTGCCCGGAGGCTTCGATGAGTTACCCGCCCGACCCGAACAACCCGTACGGCCAGCCGCAGCAGCCCGGGTACGGCTACCCGCAGCAGGCCCCGCCGGCCGCCGGGTACGGCTACCCGCAGCAGGCCGCGCAGCCGATGTACGGGTACCCGCCGGCCGCGCCGCAGCGCATGTCGATGCCGGGCCTGATGGTCACCGCCCGGGTGTTCCTGTTCATCATCGGCGCGGTGCAGGTGATCATCACGGCCGTCCTGCTGCTCGGTGCCGGCGGCGCCAAGAAGGTCGCCAACGAGCACACCACCGGCAGCGAAACCGCGATCTTCGGCAACGCGGCGGCGAGCATCCTGCTGGTCATCGGGGTCGTCTACCTGCTCGCCGCGGTGCTCTCCATCACGCTCGGCGTGAAGTTCGGCAGCGGCGGCCCGGCCACCCGGATCACCACCATCGTGTACGGCTCGGTCGCCGTGCTGCTCGGCCTCGGCGTGCTGATCAGCTCGATCACCGGAGGCGCCAACTCCCAGGTCGCGGGCGCCGCGGCGGGCGCCGGGCTCGGGGTGGCCATCGGCGTGCTGTGGATCGCGATCAGCGTGCTGTGGATCGCCGCCGTGACCACCCGGGACGGCGTCGCCTGGTTCAACCGGCCGCGCTACTGACCGGCCCGCACGGAGACGCGCGGCGGCCCGACCCCCTCTCGGAGGGGGCCGGGCCGCTCCCGTGTCCCGTCACGCCGTCACGGCGACGCGACGTCAGCGTCAGTGGAAGAAGTGGCGCGCGCCGGTGAAGTACATCGTCACGCCCGCCTTGGTGGCGGCCTCGACGACCTGCTCGTCGCGGATCGAACCGCCCGGCTGCACGATCGCCTTGACGCCCGCGGCGATCAGGATCTCCGGGCCGTCCGGGAACGGGAAGAACGCGTCCGAGGCCGCGTACGAGCCCTTGGCCCGCTCGCCGGCCCGCTCGACCGCGAGCTTGCACGAGTCGACGCGGTTGACCTGGCCCATGCCGACGCCGACCGAGGCGCCGTCCTTGGCCAGGAGGATCGCGTTGGACTTGACCGCCCGGCAGGCCCGCCAGGCGAAGGCCAGCTCGGCCAGCTCCGCCGCGGACAGCGCCTCGCCGCTGGCCAGCGTCCAGTTCGCCGGGTCGTCGCCCTCGGCGTGCACCCGGTCGGCGTCCTGGAGCAGCACGCCGCCGGAGACGGGGCGCACCTCCTGGCGGTTGGCCGGGGCGTCGGGGGCGAGCAGCACGCGCAGGTTCTTCTTGCGGGCCAGGACCTCGACCGCGCCCTCCTCGTAGCCGGGGGCCACGACGACCTCGGTGAAGATCGGGGCGATCTGCTCGGCCAGCTCGACGGTGACCGGGCGGTTGACCGCGATCACGCCGCCGTACGCGGAGACCGGGTCGCACTCGTGCGCCTTGCGGTGCGCCTCGGCGACGTCGGCGCCGGTCGCGATGCCGCACGGGTTGGCGTGCTTGATGATCGCGACGGCCGGATCGGCGTGGTCGTACGCGGCGCGGCGGGCGGCGTCGGTGTCGACGAAGTTGTTGTACGACATCTCCTTGCCGTGCAACTGCTGCGCGCCGGCCAGGCCGCCGGTGCCGTCGCTGTACAGCGCGGCGCCCTGGTGCGGGTTCTCGCCGTAGCGCAGCACGTCCTGCCGCTCCCAGGTGGCGCCCAGGAACTCGGGGAAGCGCTCGTCGCTCGGGGCGTAGCCGGCTTCGAACCAGGAGGCGACGGCCACGTCGTAGGCGGCGGTGTGGGCGAACGCGGCACCGGCCAGGCGCTTGCGGGTGGCCAGGTCGAAGCCGCCCTCGCGGGCGGCCGTCAGCACGTCGCCGTAGCGGGCCGGGTCGACCACGACGGCCACCGACGGGTGGTTCTTGGCGGCGGCGCGGACCATGCTCGGACCGCCGATGTCGATCTGCTCGACGCACTCGTCCGGGGTGGCGCCGGAGGCGACGGTGGCCTTGAACGGGTAGAGGTTCACGACGACCAGGTCGAATGGCTCGACGCCGAGCTCGGCCAGCTGCGCGCGGTGCGACTCCAGGCGCAGGTCGGCGAGCACGCCGGCGTGCACGCGGGGGTGCAGCGTCTTCACACGCCCGTCCAGGCACTCCGGGAAGCCCGTCAGCTCGGAGACCTCGGTCACCGGGACGCCGGCGGCGGCGATGCGACCCGCCGTGGAGCCGGTGGAGACGATGGCGACCCCGGCGGCGTGCAGGCCCTGGGCCAGCTCCTCCAGACCGGTCTTGTCGTACACGCTGATCAGCGCACGACGGATCGGACGGACGTTCTCGGAGACAGGGGGGGTGGTGGAGCCGGCGCTCATGCTCCCACCTCGCTGCGCTCGGCGGGCGCCACGCGCCAGGCACCATGCTCGATGATTCGTTCGCTCCGCTCACTCATGTGCCGGAATCCATACCTTTCGGTCCTCGATGCGGTGACCTTCGCGGGCCAGCCGGCCCACGACGTCGACGAGCAGCTTGCGCTCGACAGTCTTGATGCGCTCGTGCAGCGCTTCGCCGCCATCGGCGTGGTCGGCGTCGGCGACCTCGACGACGCCCTGCGCGATGATCGGCCCGGTGTCCACCCCGGCGTCGACCAGGTGGACGGTGCAGCCCGTGACCTTGACCCCGTACGCGAGGGCGTCGGTGACGCCGTGGGCGCCGGGGAAGGAGGGCAGCAGAGCGGGGTGGGTGTTGACGATCCGCCCCGCGAAGGCCGCGATGAACTCGGGGCCGAGGATCTTCATGAAGCCGGCCGTGACGACGAGGTCCGGCTCGTGGGCGGCGACGGAGGCGGTCAGCGCGCGGTCCCAGTCGGCGCGGTCCGCGTGGTCCTTGACCCGGTGGACGAAGGTCGGCACGCCCGCCCGCTCGGCGCGCTCCAGGCCCGCGATGCCGTCGCGGTCCGCGCCCACGGCGAGGATCTCGGCCCCGTAGGCCGGGTCGGCGGCGGCGTCGAGCAGCGCCTGCAGGTTGCTGCCCGAGCCGGAGACCAGCACCACCAGACGGGCGGGTCCGGGCGTACGGGGCGGGAAGAGCTGGGCGGGGGCGGCGGCCACTGCGCGATTCTCCGTAGGTCGGGCGCCGCCCGCTGGTACGTCCACCGGCGGTGGGGCCACTACGAACGGCAGGTCGAGCGAGGGGGAACACCAGGAGAACCCGCCGCGACGCGGGCTCCGGGGAACCTCTGTGAGCTGCTGACCGTCACCACGATAACGGCTGGTCGGACGGCCCCTGAACGCTCCGACCGGGGCTACGCGCGTAGTTGAGACGGGGATCTCCCCACAACCGGCCCGGCAGGCCGCCGGGGGCCCGCCGGACCGCTGCGGGATCATAGGGACACGGGCACCCGCCCCACCGACCGAGAAGGAATGGCGGAAACCATGAGCAGCGGTGACAACCCCGGCGAGCGCAACCCCTTCGCGCCGCCGCCGGCGGATGCCCCGGACCAGCCGTGGCAGCCGCGCGCCCCCCGGTCCGCCGACGGCGGCGACGGCCCCGACGGCGAACGCCCCGGCCGAGCCGACGGCGACGGCTGGCAGCCCCGCCCGCCGGCCCCGCAGCCGCCGCGGCTCGACCCCACCGATCCGGCCCAGCGCAAGGCCCGCAACGCGGCGCTCGCCGGGCTGTTCGCGCTGATCTGCGTGCTCGCCGGGGTCACCTGGGTGGCGCTGTTCGTCGGCGTGCTCGGCATCGTCTGGGGCATCGGCGCGATGCGCGCGCCCCGGCCCTCCACCGCCGTGGGCGTCGCGCCCGCCGGGCCGAACCCGCTCACGCCGGCCGCGCTCGCCGGGGTGCTCACCGGCGCGATGACCGTCGTGGTCGCGTCCTCGGTGATCGGCCTCGGGCTCTATTACGACGACTACGTGACCTGCGTCCGCGACTCGCTGACGACGGTCGGCGCCGACAACTGCAGCCGGCTCGCGCCGCAGTGGTACGTCGACCTGGTCGGGAACGGCCGGAACTAGGACACGCCTTCGGACGGCTCGGGGGCGCTTCCGCTCAGCCGCAGCACCGCAGCGTGTGCGCGGGCGCGCAGTTGCCAGCCGGTCCGGCGGGCGTGGCCGGCCAGGTCCGCGAGGACGCCGGCGCCCGGGGTCCGGGCGGCCGGGCCCAGCGCCCGGAGGCGCACCAGCAGCGCCCCGGGCACCACCACCACGACGAACCAGCCCGCCGCCGCCAGGCCCGCCCACCACGGCACCGGTCCGAGCCGGGCCATCCGGCCGCCCGCCAGCGCGCCGCCGGACAGCCAGCCCAGCGCGGCCGCCGCGGCGCCCGTCAGCAGCGCGGCCAACACGGCTGCCACGGCCGTCGCGGCCGGGTACCACGCGCGCCGCGCCGCGGCCCGCCCGAGCAGCACCGCCGGGACCACCCCGGCCAGGGCGGGGAGCGCGATCGCCGCGAGCCGCCAGCCGCCCGGGCCGGATTCCGGGAGCAGCGCGAACAACGGGAAGTCCGGCACCGGCCCGAGCGCCGTGCCGCCCGGCGCCACCGCCGTCCCCTCCCCCACGGCGAACCCCGGCCCCAGCGCGTACGCCGCGCCCCACAGGACGGCGTTCGGCAGCAGCACCACCGCCAGCAGCACCAGCCCCAGGACGGCCGTGGGGCCCCGGCCCAGCACGGCCATCCCCCGGCCGCCACCGGTCACCGCGTCCGACACCGCCGCGACGGCGACCAGCACCCCGCCCGCCGCCACCAGCCCCGCCCCGGCCGCGAGCGCCGCCCGGCGGACGGTCTCCGCGCAGTCCGCCGGACGGGCGCGCTCGGGGAGGCGGTCGAGGAGGCGGCTCGCGAACGCGGTCCCGAGCACGCCGGAGTCGTCCGGCACATGCGGTTCGTACGGCGTGTAGGGGCCATACGGCTCGCGGACCTCGTAGGGCTCGTGGACCTCGTAGGGCTCGTCGGTCTCGCGGACCTCGCGCGTCGACCGGGCCCCCGCGGTGACCGCGAACGCGGCCAGGAGCCCGACCGCCAGGACGTCCGGCAGCACCCGCGTGCGGAACAGCCCCGCGCCGGCGCAGTGCACCACGACCGCGACCGCCACACCGCAGTACCCCGCCCACACCGCCACCGGGCCGCCCCACCACGACCGCAGCCCCCGCCGCGCCGACACCCGGGCGCCCGCCCTGAACAGCTGAACCACCGCCAGCAGGCCGATCAGCAGCGGGGTGACGGTCAGCGGCGCCCCCGCACTCCCGCGCAGGAGCGGCGCGCCGTGTCCCAGCAGCCACAGCGCCCCCGCGAGCCGCGTCGCACCGGTCGCGCCGTCGTCCGCGTAGGGCGTCGCCACCCACAGGCCGAGCACCGGCACCCCGACCGCCGCGAGGCCGACCAGCGCCGTCCGCACCCCCGCCAGGAGGTCGGCCAGGGCGGGGCGAGCGCCCAGTTCGCCCGGCACCTCCAGGATCGGACGGCCCATCAGCTGCGTCATGCGCCTCATGGTGCCAAGGCGACTCGCCATGCTCCGTGAAGCGGCAAACCGCCGTCGTGTCCCAGATTATTGGCTTATGCGCATTTTCAGACCCTACCCCCAAGCCGTCCGCGCCCCGGCCCGGAGCGTCTGATGACCACGCCACCCCGCACGCGGAAACTGACTCCCCGTGAGACCGAGGCCCTCGCCCAGCTCGTCGCCGGGCACCCGCTGCCCCGCGGCGCCCGTGCCGCCCTGCGCCGCGCGATGGACAAGCTGGGCGTCGCCACCGAGGCCGAGGCGGCGGTCCTGGCGAAGCGCCTCGCCGCGGAACCGGCCGAGGCGCCGTCAGCGGCCCGGCGGAAGCCTCCGGCCGGGGCTCAGGCCAAGACGGCGGCCCGAGCCAGGACGGCGACCCCGGCCAGGACCGTCGCCCAGGGCGAGGCGCCCGCTCCGGCCAGGACGGCGGCCCCCGCCGAACGGGCGGGCCCCGCCAAGAGGGCTGCCCCGCCGGGCGAGCGCCCCCGGTCCACCACGCGCGCCGCGGAGCCGCCGCGCCGCGAGCCCGCCGAGGCGCCCGGCCGCCCGGCTGACGGCTCCGGACCCGCTCGCCCCGCTGGCCCCGCTCGCCCCGCCGCCGCCGAACAGCGGCGGATCCCCGCGAAGCGCAGCGAAGCCGACGCGGAACAGCGGCCCGGCACGCGGCCGCCCGGCCCCGGGCCGCGGATCGGCGAGCACCACGACACCGGCCCTGGAACGTTCGAGGAGCTGTACGAGAGCACGCACACGCGCCTCGTGCAGCAGGTCTTCCTGCTGACGGCGTGCCGGCACCGGGCGGCGCACTGCGTGCGGCGGGCGTTCGGCGAGGCGCGGCGCGCGTGGGCCGCGGTGGCCGGCTCCGGGAATCCGGAGGGCTGGGTGCGGGTGCGGGCGTCCGAGCTGGCGCTCTCCCCGTGGCACCGGGGCGGGCCGCGGCGGGCGCACGCGTGGCGGCTGCCGCACCGGCGGATCAAGGTGCGCCCGGCCGACGAGTCCCAGGCGGTGCTGCCGGACCACGACCGCCTGACGGACCGGGACCGGGCCCTGCTGAAGGCACTGAAGCGGCTGTCCCGGCCGCAGCGCCGCGCGCTGGTGCTGCACGACGGGCTGGGGCTGCCGGCGGCCGCCGTCGCGGTGGAGGTGGAGTCGACGGTGGCGGCGGCGGAGGGCCGGGTGTGGGCGGCCCGGACCGCGCTGGCGCAGTGGGTGCCCGACCTGACCGGGCCGGATCCGGCCGATCCCGGGTTCGCGGACCGGCTGAGCGGGCTCCTGCACCGGGCGGCGGTGCGCGGCTGCCCGGCGCCGCACCGGCCCGCGGTACCGGTGCTCCGGGCCCGGCACGGACTGCGGAGCGTGGTCCTGACGGGCGCGGCGGCGCTGCTGACGGCGTCGGTGGGCGGCGCGGCGATGATGACGCTGGCCGGCGGCCGTCCGGCGGAGCTGTTCCGGCAGCCGGAACCGCCGGCGCCCTCGGTGTGCGTCCGGGCGCCGGCCGCGGACGAGCCCGGGGTGCCGGTGGCGCCGGGCGGGCCGCCCGGCGGGATCAGCAGCCTGTGGTGCAGCCCGACGCCCGGACTGGAGGCGGTGGTGGTGGACCCGCCGCCGCGCGCGATCGCGCTGTGGGAGCTGCCGGCGGCGGCCGGGGAGGCGCAGGCCCCGCCGCCGCAGGGCCCGCCGACATGCGCCCGCTGGGCGCCGCTGCCCTGCACCCCGGCGCGCTGACGGGACGTACGAGGAAAGGCGAGTGCCCCCGCCCGGTGAACCGGACGGGGGCACTCGTCAGCCGGGCTGGGATCAGCCGGCGATGATCTCGCGCGCCAGGCGGGCGGTCTCGGACGGCGTCTTGCCGACCTTGACACCGGCGGCCTCGAGGGCCTCCTTCTTGGCCTGGGCGGTGCCCGAGGAGCCCGAGACGATGGCGCCGGCGTGGCCCATGGTCTTGCCCTCCGGGGCAGTGAAGCCCGCGACGTAGCCGACGACCGGCTTGGTGACGTGCTCGGCGATGTAGGCCGCGGCACGCTCCTCGGCGTCGCCGCCGATCTCACCGATCATGACGATGAGCTCGGTCTCCGGGTCCTCCTGGAACGCCTTGAGGGCGTCGATGTGGGTGGTGCCGATGACCGGGTCACCGCCGATGCCCACGGCCGAGGAGAAGCCGATGTCGCGCAGCTCGTACATGAGCTGGTAGGTCAGGGTGCCCGACTTCGAGACCAGACCGATCTTGCCCGAGGTGGTGATGTCGGCCGGGATGATGCCGGCGTTCGACTGACCGGGGCTGATCAGGCCGGGGCAGTTCGGGCCGATGATCCGGGTCTTGTTGCCCTTGGAACCGGCGTAGGCCCAGAAGGCGGCGGTGTCGTGCACCGGGACGCCCTCGGTGATGACCACGGCGAGGCCGATCTCGGCGTCGATGGCCTCGACCACGGCGGCCTTGGTGAACGCCGGCGGGACGAAGAGGACGGAGACGTCGGCGCCCGTCTTCTCCATCGCCTCGGCGACGGAGCCGAAGACCGGGATCTCGGTGCCGTCGACGTCGACCGTGGTGCCGGCCTTGCGCGGGTTGACACCGCCGACGATCTGGGTGCCGGAGGCGAGCATGCGGCGGGTGTGCTTCATGCCCTCGGCGCCGGTCATGCCCTGGACGATGACCTTGCTGTCCTTGGTAAGGAAGATAGCCATGGTGTGAAAGTCCCCTTCCTTACTTGTTGGCCAGCTCGGCGGCGCGGTCAGCGGCGCCGTCCATGGTGTCCACGCGCTGGACCAGCGGGTGGTTGGCGTCGTCGAGGATCTTGCGACCCAGCTCGGCGTTGTTGCCGTCCAGGCGGACGACCAGCGGCTTGGAGACGTTCTCGCCCTTGCCGGCGAGGAGCTCCAGCGCCTGCACGATGCCGTTGGCGACCGCGTCACAGGCGGTGATGCCGCCGAAGACGTTGACGAAGACCGACTTGACGTCGGGGTCGCCCAGGATGATCTCCAGGCCGTTCGCCATGACCTCGGCGGACGCGCCGCCACCGATGTCGAGGAAGTTGGCGGGCTTGACGCCGCCGTGCTTCTCACCGGCGTAGGCGACCACGTCGAGGGTGCTCATGACGAGGCCCGCGCCGTTGCCGATGATGCCGACCTGGCCGTCGAGCTTGACGTAGTTCAGGCCCTTGGCCTTGGCGGCGGCCTCCAGCGGGTTGGCCGCGGCCTTGTCCTCCAGGGCATCGTGCTCGGGCTGGCGGAACTCGGCGTTCTCGTCCAGGGAGACCTTGCCGTCGAGCGCGATGATCTTGCCGTCACCGGACTTGATCAGCGGGTTGACCTCGACGAGGAGGGCGTCCTCGGCGATGAAGACCTTCCACAGCTTCTGCAGGACCTCGGCGACCTGGTCGGCGACCTCGGCCGGGAACTTCGCCGCGGCGACGATCTCGGCGGCCTTCTCCGGGGTGCAGCCCTCGTTGGCGTCGACCGGGATCTTGGCGAGCGCGTCGGGGTTCTCCTCGGCGACGACCTCGATCTCCACGCCGCCCTCGACGCTGGCCATGGCCAGGAAGGTGCGGTTGGTGCGGTCCAGCAGGAACGAGACGTAGTACTCGTCCTTGATGTCGGCGGTCTGGGCGAGCATCACCTTGTGAACGGTGTGGCCCTTGATGTCCATGCCGAGGATCTGCTCGGCCTTGGCGACGGCGTCGGCCGGGTCGGCGGCGAGCTTCACGCCACCGGCCTTGCCACGGCCACCCACCTTCACCTGAGCCTTGACGACGGCGCGGCCGCCGAAGCGCTCGGCGATGGCGCGAGCCGCTTCGGGGGTCTCGATGACGTCGCCGTCAAGCACGGGCACGCCGTGCTTGGCGAAGAGGTCCCTCGCCTGGTACTCGAACAGGTCCACGTGTTTGTCCTTGTTCGTGGTCGCGGATTGTGTCTCTACGAGCGTGCCACGGCAGGATCTTCGCTGCGGGTCGTCGGGGCGGTGCGGGTACGCAGAGGTACGGCCTTGCGGCCCACACAGCCACGGGCGCACACGTCAATCAACACGCGCGTCACGTCCGTCTGGCAGGTTATCCCCGTGGGACGGGACTCTTTCGCCCGGGACCGGCCCGTCTTTGGTGAGAACCGTCACAGACAGCCTAAAGCGGCATGACGGACGCCCGGTCCGCCGGTCGGGTGGATTCGCACGTCCGGGTGAATCCGGCGGCCCGCCTGGTCAGACCCCCTGGTCCGCCCCTTCCACCAGGTGCCGGGGGATCGGCCGCTTCTCGATCGCCGCCGCCATGATCTCCGGGAAGGCGTCGGGGGTGCAGGCGAAGGCCGGCGCCCCGAGGGCGGCCAGGGCGGCGGCGTGGGCGTGGTCGTAGGAGGGGGCGCCCTCGTCGGAGAGCGCGAGCAGGGCGATGAACCGGACGCCGGCCGCCTTCATCGCGGCGACCCGCCGGAGCATCCCGTCCCGGACCCCGCCCTCGTAGAGGTCGCTGATCAGGACGACGATCGTCTCCGCCGGACGGGTGATCTTCGACTGGCAGTAGGCGAGGGCGCGGTTGATGTCGGTGCCGCCGCCGAGCTGCGTGGCGAACAGGACGTCGATCGGGTCGGTGAGCTGCTCGGTCAGGTCGACCACCGAGGTGTCGAAGACGACCAGCCGGGTGTCGAGCGTGCGCATCGAGGAGAGGACGGCGCCGAAGACGGCCGAGTGGACGACCGAGGCCGCCATCGAGCCGGACTGGTCCACGCAGAGGATGACGTCCTTGCGGACCGCGCGCTGGGCGCGCGCGTGACCGACCAGCCGCTCGGGGACGACGGTGCCGTGTTCGGGCAGGTGGTTCTTCAGGTTGGCCCGGATGGTGCGGTCCCAGTCGATGTCGCGGTGGCGCGGGCGGTTCACCCGGGCGCTGCGGTCGAGGGCGCCGCCCAGGACGGACCGGGTCCGGTCGGCCAGCCGGCGCTCCAGGTCGGCCACCACCCGGCCGACGACGGCGCGGGCCGTCTCCCGGGTGGTCTCCGGCAGGGCGTGCTTGAGCGAGAGCAGGGTGGCGACGAGATGGACGTCCGGCTCGACGGCGGCCAGCATCTCGGGCTCCAGCAGGAGGCGGTCCAGCCCGAGCCGGGTGATCGCGTCCTGCTGCATCAACTGAACGACGGTGGACGGGAAGTAGCTGCGGATGTCGCCGAGCCAGCGGGCCACCTGCGGGGCCGAGCCACCGAGCCCGGCGCCGCGGCGGCCGGCCCGGGTCGGCCGGACCGCCTCGTCGGGGGCGGGCCGGTAGAGCGCGGCGAGCGCGCCGTCCATCGCGGCGTCGCGGCCGCGCAGCGTGCAGCCGGTGCCGTCGGCCTCTCCGCCGAGCACCAGGCGCCACCGGCGGAGGCGTTCGTCGGTCGTGGTCGTCATGTGCTCCTCCTCCGCGAGGGCTGTCGAGGACTGTCGAGGGGGCTTGCGAGGAAGCTTGCGAGGGGATGTCGAGGGTGCTTGCGAGGGGCCACGGCTCAGGTGTTGCGGCCGGCGGCCTGCCGGGGGACGAACGGTCGGGCGCCCAGCAGGAGGGCCACCACCGGCACGGCGGCGTCGGCCCTGGCCCGGTCGAGCTCGCCGCCGACGGGCTCGCCGACCGGCTCGGCGTCGAGCGGGCCGGCCGCGACCCGGGCACCGACGGTGCTGCGCACGCCCGCCTCCAGTCCGCTGAAGGTGCGGCGCAGCAGCGGCAGGACGTCGGTGAAGGTCGTGTCGCAGACGCCGGTCAGCCACTCGTCGAGCAGCGCGAGCAGGCGGGGGTCGTGCAGCAGCAGGGCGCCGCCACCCGAGAGGAAGCCCTCGACCCAGCCGGCCGCGTCCGCCGGTGCGCCGGCGGCGGAGAGGACCAGGCGCAGGCGGCGGCCGGCCTCCCCGGTGTCGAGCCGGCCGTCGTCCAGCAGCAGCCGGACGGCGCGCCCGCGCAGCAGGCCGGGGACCCCGGTGGCCGGCCCGCCGGCGGGTTCGCGGCGGGCCAGCGTGTGCAGGGCGGCGGCCCAGCGGTCGGCGAGGCCGTCCGCGGCGAGCAGGCCGACCGCGCCGTGCACCTCGTCGAGCCGGGCGCGCAGGTCCGCCGCGCTCGCGGCGTCCAGGCCGACGCACGCGGGTGGCAGGCCGACGCAGATGCGGTCGGCCAGGCCCGTGGCGGCCTCCCCGAGCGCGCCCTGGTCGGTGCCGCGCACGTCGCCGTAGCGCAGCGCGCGGACGAGGGCGGGCAGGGCGCCGGCCAGGTGGGCCACGTCGGTGTCCAGGGCGGCGCAGTCGGCGAGCACCCGCATGACGGCGGGCAGGGCGGTGGCGAGCCCTGCCAGCAGGCAGGTCTCCACCAGGGCGGTGAGCTGCGCGAGTTCGTCGGCCGCGCGGGCGGTGGCGACGGCCTTCGCGGTGGCCGCGTCCTCGACCGTGGTGCCCCACTGGGAGGCCTCGGCGACCCTGACCGCGAACTCGGGCTGCCAGCACAGCCGCCAGCTCTCCCGGAAGGTACCGGTCGAGGTGACCGCGGAGCGCGCGGGCACGCCCCACTCGACGCCGAGCAGCCGCAGCCGGTGCAGCAGGCGGGAGCGGGCGGCGTCGGTGTCCTTGCGCAGGTCGAGGTCGAGGTCCCGGGGCGCGGCCGCGGGCTTGAGGCGCAGCGTGCGCTGCAGCCGGGCGAGGTCGCGCTGGAGCGGCACCGCCGGTGCGGCGTCCGGGACTTCACCGAGGGCGTCGCCGATCACCAGGCGGTCGCGGACGAGCTCCAGCGCGACGTCCGAGCCGTCGCACATGACCGCGCGGACGGCGTCCAGCGTCTCGGTGAGCCCGGCCAGCGGGCGGCCGCGCAGGGCGGCGAGGGTCTCGGCGAGCCGGACCGCCTCGATGACGTGCGCGGAGGAGACCGGGTGGTCCTCGGCGCGGAGCAGTTCGGCGGCGCGGGCGAGCCAGTGCGGCACCGGGTCGGGCCCGGCCGCGTACAGGTGGTGGTACCAGCCGGGCGACTCGACGCCCGCGCCGTACCCGGCGGACTGGGCGAGCCTGCGGTGCGTCCAGGGCACCCAGGTGATGTCCGTCCTGGGCTTCTTCGGCAGCTGCGCGAGCAGCGCCCGGTCGTGGGCCACGGTGGGCGGTTCGGCGAGGGCGGGCACGTGGAAGGCGCCGCAGACGACGGCGATCCGCCGGTGCCCGGCCCGCCGGGCGGCGCGGATCTGCCGGCGCATGTACGCCTCGCGCACGAGGTCCCGGCGGGACTCGGCGAGGCCCTCGGCGCGCAGGGCGGCCATCGCCTCGGCGACGGCCGCGAACGGCGCCAGGGCGTCCGCGCCGGGCGTTCGGTGCTCGACGACGTCCTCCCACCAGCGCTCCGGGTCGTCGTGACCGGCGGCCTCCGCGAGCAGGGCGATCGGGTCGGCGGCGGGCTCCTCCCGGGTGGCGGCCGCGGGCCCGTCGGCAGTGGGCTCCTCGAGGGTGGCCCCGTCGGCGAAGCCGTACGCGGCGGGCAGGTCAATGAAGCGCACCGGCACCTCCCGCTCCACCGCGTACCGGATCGCCACCCACTCCGGGGAGAACTCGGCGTACGGCCAGAACGCGGCCCGCGCCGGGTCGTCCACCGCGTGCGCGAGCAGCGCGACCGGCGCCACCATGTCCTTGTCGGCGGCCAGCCCGACGATGCCGTCGGCCTCGGGCGGGCCCTCGATCAGCACCGCGTCCGGCGCCAGCCGGGCGAGGGCGGCGGCCACCGCCCGGGCCGAGCCGGGGCCGTGGTGACGGACGCCGAGCAGGGTCACGCCGGGCGTGACCGTGCCCGCAGCGGTGGTGCCCGGGGAGGTCACGCGGCCACCTCGCGGGCGGCGCGGTAGAAGTCCTTCCAGCCGTCGCGCTCGCGCACCACCCCTTCGACGTACTCGCGCCACACCGCCCGGTCCGCGACCGGGTCGCGGACGACGGCGCCGACGATGCCCGCCGTCACGTCCGCGGCGCGCAGGACGCCGTCGCCGAAGTGGGCGGCCAGGGCGAGGCCGTTGGTGACCACCGAGATCGCCTCGGCCGTGGACAGCGTGCCGCCCGGCGTCTTGACCTTCGTCCGGCCGTCGACCGTGATGCCGGCGCGCAGCTCGCGGAAGACCGTCACGACCCGCCTGATCTCCTCGGCGCCGCCCGGCAGTTCGGGCAGGTCCAGGGAGCGGCCGAGCTGGTTCACCCGACGGGTGACGATCTCGACCTCCTCCTCCAGCGAGGCCGGCAGCGGCAGCACGACGGTGTTGAAGCGGCGCCGCAGCGCGCCGGACAGCTCGTTGACGCCGCGGTCCCGGTCGTTCGCGGTGGCGATCACGTTGAAGCCGCGCACGGCCTGCGTCTCGGCGCCCAGCTCCGGCACGGGGAGCGTCTTCTCGGACAGGACGGTGATGAGGGCGTCCTGCACGTCGGCCGGGATCCGGGTGAGCTCCTCGATCCGGGCGAGCTTGCCGTCCGCCATCGCCCGCATGACCGGCGAGGGCACCAGGGCGTCCCGGCTGGGCCCGTTGGTGAGCAGCTGCGCGTAGTTCCAGCCGTACCGGACGGCCTCCTCCGGAGTGCCGGCGGTGCCCTGCACGAGCAGCGTGGAGTCGCCGCTGATCGCGGCGGCCAGGTGTTCGGACACCCAGGTCTTGGCGGTGCCGGGCACGCCGAGCAGGAGCAGCGCGCGGTCCGTCGCCAGGGTCGTGACGGCGACCTCCACGATGCGGCGCGGGCCGACGTACTTGGGCGTGATCCGGGTGCCGTCGGGCAGTTCGCCGCCGAGCAGGTACGTCGCCACGGCCCACGGGGAGAGCTTCCAGCGCTCGGGGCGCGGACGGTCGTCCTGCGCGGCCAGGGCGGTCAGTTCACCGGCGAAGGCGTCCTCGGCGTGCTGCCGCAGAACGTCGGTCATCGAGACTCCTTCGGGTCGGCCGCCGGACGCGGTGACGGCGGGGGCGGCGGGTGACGGGAGGGCGGATCCGGGCTGCGGGAGCCACCCTGCACCCGGGCACTGACAATCCGCGGCGGACGGTGAGGGAGTGTCAGTGCCGCCGCCTACGGTCGGTGCCATGGAGGAACGCTGGAGCACCGAACACGTCCTGTCCCTGGCGCCTGACGCCACGTCGCGGAAGGCGGCCGGCAAGCTCTCCACGCCCGCGCCCTGGACGGCCCCGGGCACCGACGGCGCCGCGGTCTGGGGCGAGTGCGGGGGCAGCGGCAGCACGCCCTACCGCACCGTGGTCGAGCTCGCCACGCCCGCCTACCAGTGCAGTTGCCCGAGCCGGAAGTTCCCGTGCAAGCACGCGCTCGGGCTCCTCCTGCTGTGGAGCGGCACCCCGCAGGCCGTCCCCGCCGCCGAGCCAGCCGACTGGGCGGCCGCCTGGCTCGACGCCCGCCGCGAGCGCGCCGGGCAGCGCGCCGCCGCCCCCGCGGCACCCGCCGATCCGGCCGCCGCCCGCCGCCGGGCCGAGCGACGCGGCGCCCGGGTCACCGCCGGCGCGGCCGAGCTGCGGCTGCGGCTCGCCGACGGGGTCCGGCACGGTCTGGCCGACCGCTCCGCCGCCGGGCCGTGGGAGGAGGTCGCCGCGCGAATGGTGGACGCCCAGGCGCCGGGCCTCGCCGCCCGGGTCCGCGAGCTCGACGGCCTCCCGCAGGAGCGGCTCCTGGAGGAGTACGCGATGCTCCACCTGCTCGCCACCGCCGCCACCCGGCTCGACGAGCTGCCCGCCGATCTGGCGGCGACGGTGCGGACGAGGGTCGGCTACACCACCGACACCGCCGAGCTGCTCGCCGGGCCGACGGTCCGCGACCGGTGGCTCGCCCTCGGCAGCCGCGACACGTGCGACGAGCGGCTCACCACCCGCCGGCTCTGGCTGCGCGGCGCCAAGACCGGCCGCCCGGCCATGCTGCTCGCCTTCGGCCGCCCCGGTCAGGCCCCCGACCTCGCCCTGCCCGCCGGCCACGTCCTGGAGGCCGAGCTCGCCTTCCATCCCGGCGCCCGCCCGCTGCGCGCCGCCCTCGGCACCCGGTACGGCGCCCCCGGGCCCGGCCCGGCCGCCCCGCCGGACGGCCTGTCCGTCGCCGAGGCGGTGGCCGGCTACGGCACCGCCGTCGCCGACGACCCGTGGCTGGACGCCTGGCCGACCGTCCTCACCGGCGTCGTCCCGGTCCTCACCCCGGACGGCTGGCGCCTGACGGACGGCCACCACACCGTCCCCGTCCGCCCCGGGGCCGTCCCGGAGGCCGCCCTGTGGCGCCTGGCCGCCGTGTCCACCGGACGCCCGCTCACCGTCTTCGGCGAGTACGGCCACCAGGGCTTCGCCCCGGTCACCGCCTGGTCCGGCGACCACCGCCCCCTAGGGCTGACCACCGTCTAGGAGCAGAACATGACGACCACCCAGGACCCGTGGGAGACCCTCCACACCACCGCCCTCCTCGGCACCGACCGCCGACCGCTCCCGGACACCGCCCTGCCCCTCGCCGGGTCCGTGGACCGGGACGACCCGGCCACCGCCCTTTTGGAGCTCGCCGCGCTCGCGACCGTCCGCCGCCGCGCGGGCGCCCTGCCCGTCCCGGCCGCGGAGCCGCCGGGCCCGCCCGCCCCGGAGGACGACCGCCCCGAGCTGCCCCCGGCGGCGGCCCGGCGGCTCGCCGTCCTGCTCGCCGGCCGCGCCACCGGCAGCGCCGGCACGCTCGCCAACCTCACCGAGCTGCTGCCGCAGTGGCTCGCCGCCGCCCGCGAGCGCGGCCTGCGCCCGCCGGCCGCGCTCGTGCCCGCCCTGCTCGACGCCGCCCGCGCCCGCAGCGAACTCCGCCAGGACGGCGTCGCCCTGGCCGGCCCGCTCGGCCGCTGGCTGGCCGCGCGGAACCCGGACTGGCGCTACGTCCTGCGCACCACGGCGCCCGGAGCGCCGCCGCAGCCGGCGGACGACCGCCTGTGGCACGAGGGCCTGTTCGCCGAGCGCGTCACCCACCTCACGCTGCTGCGCCGCCGCGATCCGGCCGCCGGCCTCGCCCTGCTGCGCAGCACCTGGGCGACCGAGCGCGCCGAGGACCGGCTGCTCTTCCTGGACGCCCTCCAGGACGGCCTCTCCCCCGAGGACGAACCGTTCCTGGAGGCCGCCCTCGGCGACCGCAGCAAGAACGTCCGGGCGACGGCCGCCGAGTTGCTCTCCACCCTCCCCGGTTCCGCGCTCGCCCGCCGGATGGCCGTCCGCGCCACCGCCGCCGTCCGGCTCGCCGAGCCGGGCACGCACCTGCTGGTCACCCCGCCCGCCGAGTGCGACGAGGCCATGCAGCGCGACGGCATACCCCTCAAGTCCCCGACCGGGCGCGGCGAACGGGCCTGGTGGTTCGGCGAGGTGGTCGCGGCGGCGCCGCTCGCCACCTGGCCGGAGGCGACGGGCCTGACGCCGGACCAGCTGCTCGCCCTGCGGGTCGGCGACAGCATCGACGAGACCAGCAGCAGCTGGGCCGACGACCTCCGCGAGGCCTGGGCCCGCGCCGCCGTCCGCCAGCACGACGCCGACTGGGCCCGCGCGCTGCTCGGCCCGGCGCCCGTCCCGCCCGTCCGCGGCGCGGGCCGGGCGCGGGCGCCGCGGGCCACCGGCGCGCCCGCCAAGCTGCTGTCCGTCCTGCCACCCGCCGAACGGGCCGCCTGGACGGCCGCGTTCATCGAGGTGCACGGCCTGGGCGAGGCCTTCCAACTGCTCGGTGCGTGCACGACGCCGTGGACGCCGCCGCTCTCCACCGCGGTCATCACCGCGCTGTCCCGGGCCGCGGCCTGCGGGGCGTACCCGTGGAGCCACAGCGGCGTGCTCGGGATGACGGAGCGCGCGCTGGCCCCGGAGACGGCCGGCGCCGTCGAGGAGCTGGCCGCCGGGGCCGCGCCGGACTCCGCCTGGGCCGAGACCTTCGCCCGCCTCGCCGGGACGCTCCGCTTCCGGGAGGCGATGCTCGCCGAACTCGGGGCGTGAGCCCCGGACACGCGAAAGCGGGCCGGCCCCGCCCGGGGACCGGCCCGCTCACCCGACGATCCGGGCGGAGCTCAGCCCGCCGCGCGGAGGTTGGCCTCGACCCAGGCGACGACGTCGCGGGTCGGGGTGCCCGGGGTGAAGATGTCCGCGACGCCCATCGCCTTCAGCTCGGCGATGTCCTCGTCCGGGATGATCCCGCCGCAGAACACCTTGATGTCGGCCGCGTCGCGCTCCTTCAGCAGCTCCAACACCCGCGCGCACAGCGTCATGTGGGCACCCGAGAGGATCGACAGCCCGATGCCGTCGGCGTCCTCCTGGATCGCGGTGTCCACGACCTGCTCGGGCGTCTGGTGCAGCCCGGTGTAGATGACCTCCATGCCGGCATCGCGCAGGGCGCGCGCGATGACCTTGGCGCCGCGGTCGTGGCCGTCCAGCCCCGGCTTGGCCACCACCACACGGATCGGCCCTGACACACCCATGACTGCCTCCTGGACCTCGTCGTCCACCAACCCACCCGACCTCGTGGGCCGTGGGCGCGTTAACGGTCAATAACCAACCTGAGGGGAGGTTAGCGCCACCCGGGCCGGTTGGCCGTGCCACCCCTCAAGAGGAGGGCAAAATCACAGGCCCACCCCTTCCTACCAGTGGGTATACCCACCTCCGGCCGACCGCACGGACCCCCGCCCGACCTCTTGACAAGCGGAGGTTTTTCGGGGGCACGGACCGTGCGGATACAGTCACGCCTGTTCTCCCTCGCCCGACGACGTGACCGAGGCCCACCGAGGAGGCAGCCCCCGATGGCTCCCGACGCAGCCGCCCGTCCGACCCGTGCGGAGCTGCGCGTGGCCGCCCGGGAGCAGTCCCGCGCGCAGCGGCGCGGCGCTGCCAAGGCGGCCACCCGAGCCGCGCTGTTCCGGGTCGCGGTGCCGTCGGTGGCCGCCCTCGGGGTCGCCGCGGCCGCGGCGATCACGGTGGTGCAGGACGAGGCCGGCCGGGTGCCCCCGCAGGCGACGGCCGCCGACGCCCCGGACGCCGCCGCCACCACCGCCGAGGTCACCGCCCAGCAGGCCGTCGCGAACGGCGCCGACCACACCCAGGCCTCGCGCGGTGACGCCCGCCGGCCGCTGGCCGGCGCCCAGCCGACGGACACACCGACCGCCCAGCCCACGCCGCCGCCCGCCGCGCAGCCGAAGGTCGTCATGCCGGTCGCCCAGCACGGCCTCGGCGAGCTGTTCGGCGCGGCCGGCACCCACTGGGCCAACCGCCACACCGGCATCGACTTCCCGGTGGACGGCGGCACCGAGGTCCACGCCGTCGCCGACGGCACGATCCGCACGCAGTGGAACCCGTTCTACGGCTACATGTCGATACTGAAGATGAACGACGGCACCGAGGCCTGGTTCTGCCACCTGCGCGGCTACAAGGTCCGCAAGGGCCCGGTGAAGCAGGGCGACGTCATCGCCTTCGTCGGCAGCAGCGGCAACAGCACCGGCCCGCACCTGCACTTCGAGATCCGGCCGCCGGGCAGCGGGCCGGTCGACCCGCTGCCGTGGTTCCTCTCGAACGGCCTGGACCCGCGCTAGCGGATCACGGCTTCCCGACGGGTCAGAGCTTCTCCACCGGTGCGTAGCGCAGGAGCAGCTGCTTGCGCCCCTCCGTGCCGAAGTCCACCGTGGCCTGGGCCCGGTCGCCGACACCCGTGACGGCGACCACCGTGCCCAGCCCGAAGGTGTCGTGGGTGACCCGGTCGCCGACCGCGAGCGAGACGGCCTCGCGCTCCACGACCTTGCCCGCGCGCCGCGCCGACTGTCCCCAGCCCGCCTTCGGCGAGGCCGAGGCCGACGAGCCCGCGCGCGAACCCCCGCCCCCGGACGAGGACTTGCCCCACGAGGAGCCCGAGGAGAAACCGCGCGCGGCCGGCGCCTGCGCCGCCCCCGTCCGCTTCCACTCGACCAGCTCCTCCGGGATCTCCTCCAGGAACCGGGAGGCCGGGTTGTACGCCGGCTGCCCCCACGCGCTGCGCAGCACCGAGCGGGTCAGGTAGAGCCGCTCGCGCGCCCGGGTCAGTCCGACGTAGGCGAGGCGCCGCTCCTCCTCCAGCTCCTTGACCTGGTTGAGGGCCCGCATGTGCGGGAAGATCCCGTCCTCCATGCCGGTCAGGAAGACCACCGGGAACTCCAGGCCCTTGGCGGTGTGCAGGGTCATCATCGTGATGACGCCCTGGCCCTCCTCGTCCTCGTCCGGGAGTTGATCGGAGTCGGCGACCAGCGCGACCCGCTCCAGGAAGTCGGCCAGCGAGCCGACCGGCGGCGCGCCGTCCTCGCCGGCGTCCGGCCGCTCGCCCGGGTCCTGCTCGTACTCCAGGGCGACGGAGGCGAGCTCCTGCAGGTTCTCCACCCGGGTCTCGTCCTGCGGGTCGGTGGAGGACTGGAGCTCGGCGAGGTAGCCGGTCTCCTCCAGGACGGCCTCCAGCACCGCCGCCGGGCCCGCGCCCGACTCGACGACCTGGCGCAGCCCGGCCATCAGGGTGTTGAACTTCTTGACCGCGTTGGCCGAGCGCGCGGCCATCCCGTACGCCTCGTCGACCCGCAGCAGCGCCTGGGGGAAGGAGATCCGCTCCCGGGAGGCGAGCGCGTCGATCATCGCCTCGGCCCGCTCGCCGATGCCGCGCTTGGGCACGTTGAGGATCCGGCGCAGCGGCACGGTGTCCTCGGGGTTGGAGAGCACCCGCAGGTACGCGAGGACGTCCCGGACCTCCTTGCGCTCGTAGAAGCGCACCCCGCCGACGACCTTGTACGGCAGGCCGACCCGGATGAACACCTCCTCGAACACGCGGGACTGGGCGTTGGTGCGGTAGAAGATCGCGACGTCGCCGGGCTTGGCCTCGCCCTTGTCGGTGAGCCGGTCGATCTCGTCGGCGATGAACTGGGCCTCGCCGTGCTCGTCGTCGGCGACGTAGCCGATGACCTTCTCACCGTGGTCGCCGGCCGTCCAGAGCTTCTTCGCGCGCCGGTTGGCGTTGCGCTCGATGACGGCGTTGGCGGCGCTGAGGATCGTCTGCGTGGAGCGGTAGTTCTGCTCCAGCAGGATCGTGGTCGCGTTCGGGTAGTCCTCCTCGAACTGGAGGATGTTGCGGATGGTCGCGCCGCGGAAGGCGTAGATCGACTGGTCCGCGTCACCGACGACGCACAGCTCGGCGGGCGGCACCTCGGCGAGGTGCGCGGCGGCCGGGTTCACGAACTCGCCGTCCGCGGTGCGCTTGGGCGCGGCGGCGACGGAGCCCCCGCTCAGCTCGCGGACCAGCATGTACTGGGCGTGGTTGGTGTCCTGGTACTCGTCGACCAGGATGTGCCGGAAGCGCCGGCGGTAGTGCTCGGCGACGTCGGGGAAGGCCTGGAGCAGGTTCACCGTCGTCATGATGATGTCGTCGAAGTCGAGCGCGTTGGCCTCGCGCAGCCGCCGCTGGTAGAGCGCGTACGCCTCGGCGAGCTTCTTCTCCATCGGGTTGGCGGCCTGGTCGGCGAAGGTCTCCTCGTCGATCAGCTCGTTCTTGAGGTTGCTGACCTTCGCCGTGAAGGACTTCGGCGGGAACTGCTTGGGGTCCAGGTCGAGGTCGCGGCAGACCAGCGACATCAGCCGCTGGGAGTCGGCCGAGTCGTAGATCGAGAAGCTGGACGTGAAGCCCAGCACCTTGGACTCGCGGCGCAGGATCCGCACGCACGCGCTGTGGAAGGTGGACACCCACATGGCCCGGGCGCGCGGGCCGACCAGTTGCTCGACGCGCTCGCGCATCTCGCCGGCGGCCTTGTTGGTGAAGGTGATCGCCAGGATCTCGCCCGGCTGGACGCCGCGGGCGCCGAGCAGGTGGGCGATGCGGTGGGTGAGCACCCGGGTCTTGCCGGAGCCGGCGCCGGCCACGATGAGCAGCGGCGAGCCGGCGTGCAGGACGGCCTCGCGCTGGGGGTCGTTCATGCCCTCCAGCAGCTGGGCCGGGTCGACCACCGTCCGGGCGGCGCCGTTGCGGTGCCAGGCGTCGCGCTCGGCCTCGGCGGCGTGGTCCGTGTGGAAGAGCCCCTCCGGGATCGCCTCCTCGTACGCGTCGTACGGGACGTCGTCCTCGAACGGCGGGGGCTCCTCCTCGAGGGGGGTGGCGGCGGGCTGCTTCGACCCGGCGGCGGGGGCCTCGAAACCGGGGAGCGGGAGGTCGTCAAAGAGGCTACTCATGGCACTCCGAGTCTATGGCCCCGCACCGACAAGCCCGCTCGGCCCGGTCGGCCTCATCGGTCCGGGTGGGGGGCGGGCTCGTCGGAGGGTGCTCAGACCAGGCGGCGCGCGGTGGCCCAGCGGGTGAGCTCGTGCCGGTTGCTCAGCTGGAGCTTGCGCAGGACGGCGGAGACGTGGCTCTCGACCGTCTTCACCGAGATGAACAGCTGCTTGGCGATCTCCTTGTACGCGTACCCGCGCGCGATCAGCCGCAGCACCTCGCGCTCGCGCTGGGTGAGGCGGTCGAGGTCCTCGTCGACCGGCGGGGTGTCGGTGGCCGCGAAGGCGTCCAGGACGAAGCCGGCGAGCCGGGGCGAGAACACCGCGTCGCCGTCGGCGATCCGGAAGATCGCGTTGACCAGGTCGTTCCCCGTGATCGTCTTGGTGACGTAGCCGCGCGCGCCGCCGCGGATGACGCCGATGACGTCCTCGGCCGCGTCCGACACCGACAGCGCGAGGAACTTCACCGACTGCTCGCCGGTCATCACCCCCGCCGAGCGCCGCAGCACCTCGACGCCGCCGCCACCGGGCAGGTGGACGTCGAGCAGCACGACGTCCGGCCGGGTCTCGGCGACGACCCGGACCGCCGACTCGACGTCGTCCGCCTCCCCGACGACGTCGATGCCGGTCTCCGCGGTGCGCCCGATCTCGGCCCGCACCCCGGTCCGGAACATCCGGTGGTCGTCCACCAGCACGACCCGAGCGGTCCGCTCCGGCGCTGCCTCAGTCATTCGTTCTCCCCATCTCCAGCTCGACCTCGGTACCGCCGTCCGGCGCGGGCCGCACCCGGGCGGTGCCGCCGTTGCGCTTCATCCGGCCGATGATCGACTCCCGTACGCCCATCCGGTCCTCGGGCACCGTGTCGGGGTCGAAGCCGGGGCCGTGGTCGCGCACGAACACCGACACCGTCCTCCCCTCGACCTCCGCGTAGACCTGGACCGGTCCCCCGCCACCGTACTTGGCCGCGTTGACGGTCGCCTCCCTCGCGGCCTGCATCTGTGCCGCGATCTTCTCGTCCATCGGGCAGTCGCCGACGATCACGAGCTCGACCGGGACGCCGTGCCGGTCCTCGACCTCGGCGACGACCGAGCGCAGGGTCTCCGCCATCGTCTCCGGCGCGGCCTCGGCGGCGGCCTCCGGGCGGTACAGCCACAGCCGCAGCTCACGCTCCTGCGAGCGGGCCAGGCGCAGCACCTCCTTGGGGTCCTCGGCCCGGCGCTGGATCAGGGTCAGGGTGTGCAGCACCGAGTCGTGGATGTGCGCGGCGATCTCGGCGCGCTCCTGGGCGCGGATACGGGCGGTCCGCTCGGCCCCGAGGTCCTGCCACAGCCGCAGCCCGTACGGGCCGAGCAGCACGAGCACGCCGGCGAGCACCGCGATCGAGGCCTCGACGACCGAGCCGAGCGTCGAGCCGCTGCCCTGCATGGCGAGCAGGGCGATCGTGCCGGCGACCGCGAGCAGGACGCCCGCGCCGACCCGGGTGTAGGCGCCGCGCCGCTTCTCCCCCTCCTCCAGGCCGAACCAGCGCTGCCAGCGCGAGTCGTCGGCCTGCCGCCACACCAGCGCGACGCCGACGCCGATCGCCAGCAGCGGCCAGGTGTACGGCTTGGCGGTCTGCCAGCCGAGGACGTTGAGCAGCGCGATCACGCCGATGACGACCATGACCAGCGCGGCGAGCTGGCCGAGGCCTCCCTTGGCCGGCCGGGCCGGGGCCTCGCCCTCGGCGGCGGCCGCGGCGGCGGTCTGCGCGACCGGTTCGCCCTGCAGGGCGTGCTGGAGCAGCTCGCGCAGACGGCCGACCCAGCCGCCCCCACCGCCGCCGTCACCGGGCTTGGTCAGCGGGGTGCCAGGCCCCTGCCACTGCGCGGCTGGCACGAACGTGCCGTTGACGTACACCCAGTGCGCGCCGCGCCGCGAGGGCTCGCCGATGCCGATCGGCACCACGAACCAGAACGCCGCGTACAGCAGTCCGCCGATCCCCTGCGCGAAGAACAGCAGCACGAACGCCAGCCGCACCCAGCGCACCGGCAGCCCGAGGTGCACCGCGAGGCCGTGCGCGACGCCGCCGAGCATCCGCCCGTGCGGGCTGCGGTAGAGCCGGCGGTAGGGCGGGCGGCCGTCGTCGGACGCGTTCGGGTCGCCGCCCGGCGGCGGCGCGTCGGGGGCGAGGGGACGGGGATCGGTACCGGGTGCTGCCACGCCACCGATCGTTCCACGCGGGCGCCCGCGGGCGCATCAGGGTGAGGCCCTACCGCTTATCAGGGACAAGTCAGGGTGCGGACAGGGCTGGTACCGGTTGGGCCCGGCCGCCCGGCCCGGGAGGATGGTGCCCATGACCGAGGAGCACCGCATCCAGGACGCCGGGCCCGCCGCCGCCCCGCCGGACCCCGACCGCCCGCCGCTGACCCGCACCGAGCACCACCGCGTGGTGGCCGGCGTGTGCGGCGGCCTCGGGCGGCACCTGGACATCGACCCGGTGGTCTTCCGCGTCGTCACCGTCGTGCTCTGCCTCTCCGGCGGGCTCGGCCTGTTCCTCTACGGCCTGGCCTGGCTGATCGTCCCGACCGAGGGCTCGCCGGACGGACGGGGCGCCGGCCGCGGCGGGCGCACCGAGCTCCAGCGGGTGCTCACCGGCCGGGTGGACGGCCAGTCGGTCGGCGCGGTGCTCCTGACCGTCATCGGCACCGGGGTGTTCTTCTCCTCGATGGGCGACGGCGACCAGATGTTCCCGCTCCTGCTGCTCGCCGGGCTGGTCTTCCTGGCCGTGCGCTACGACCCGGAGCGCCGCCGGAACCGGGCCCGCGGACGCCGCCGCGGCGGCCCGTACGACCGCTACTTCCCCGAGGCCGAGGCGTCCGGCGCCCCGTACGTCTGGCCCCGGCAGGACGCGCCGCAGGACGAGCCGGCCCGCGCCCGGCACGCCGCCGGCACCGTCCCCGCCGACACCCCGGCCCCCGGCCCCACCGGCTACCTGTGGGACCCGCGCCACCCGGAGCGGAACCCGTACGGCGCCACCGCCACGCCGACCAGGAGCGGCGCGCCGAAGACCGGCGCCACGCCCCCCTTCGGCACCCCGGTGCCCCCGCCCGGCACGCCGTCCCAGCCGTGGTGGCAGCGCACCGACCTGCCGCAGGGGGACCCGCTGCGCAAGGCGGGCCCCGCGGCGCCGCCGAAGCCGGCCGTGGTCCGTCACCCGAAGGAACGCTCGGCGCTCGGCTTCTTCGGGTTCCTGCTGGCGATCGGCGCGGGCGCCGCGGTCTGGTCCGCCACCGTCGGCCACAACAGCGTCACCGTGGTCAGCTCGACCGTCCTGGCCACGGCCCTGCTGGTGGTGGGTCTGACCCTGCTGGTCGGCGCCAAGTTCGGCCGGGCCCGCAAGCTGGCCGCGATCGGCCTGCTGCTCACGCTGGGCCTGGTGTTCGTCGGCCGCTCGCCGAACTCGCTTCAGAACGCCTTCGGCGACCGCACCTGGACGGTCGCCTCGGCGTCCCAGCTCAAGGAGAAGTACGGCCTCGGGGCCGGCCAGGCCCGGCTCGACCTGAGCGCGGTGGACCCGGCCGGGGCCGACCTCTCCAGCCGGGTGGAGATGGGCGCGGGCGACCTGACGGTCGTGGTGCCCTCCGACGTCACCGTCAACGTGGTCACCCAGATGGCGCTCGGCAGCATCAGCGTCCCCGGCAGCGACGGGAACGACAGCTCCGGCCGCCACACCTACGAGATCCACCCCGGCACCGACCGGCCGTCCAAGGGCACGCTCGACCTCATGCTCGAGGTCGGGCTCGGCAACATCAAGGTGGTCCAGAAGTGAGGAAGCACCGGATCGACCTGTTCTCGCTGGTCGCGGGCGCGCTGTTCACCGTGATCGCGGTGGTCTACCTGGTCGCGGCGGTCCGCGAGCAGGCGGTGAACGGACGGATCGTCATCCCCGTCACCTTCCTCGTGCTCGGCGCCGGCGGCCTGGCCGGCGCCGTCGCGGCGGTGGCCCGCCGCGGCCGGTCCGACGGCCGGGAGTAGCCCGGCCCGGCCCGCGGCTCAGCTCTGCTGCGGGCCGAGGTTCAGCTTGTCGCCGCTCTTCGTGACGGCGTACTTCGCGAGCGGCTTGGTGGCCGGACCGTTGACCACCGCGCCGGTGGCCGCGTCGAACCGCGAGCCGTGGCACGGGCAGTACATCTGGCCGTTCTTCGGGGCGTCCACCGCGCAGCCGGAGTGCGTGCAGACCGACGACAGGCCGCAGTACTGGCCCGCCTTGGGCTGGACGATGTAGACGGCGTCGCCCGTCGCCGGGTCCTTGACCTGGGCCGAGCCGCCGACCGGCACGCTCGCGGCGGCCACCGAGGGGGCCGGCCCGGCGGCCGCGGAAGGGGTCGCGACCGGGGCGGCGGACTGCTTCGGCGCGGCCGTCCCGTCCCGCCCGAAGGTCCGGGTGAGCGAGCCGGTCAGCAGCCCGGCGCCGCCGATCGCGACGGCGGCGATCCCGCCGTCCATCAGCGCCCGGCGCCGCACGTGCTCCTCGCCCAGCCCGCGCTCGAGGTCCCGCCCGGCGCGCCGGGCGAGGTAGCCGTCCACCGACAGCTCCGGGGTGCCGGCCAGCAGGAGCGGTGTCCAGGCCAGCAGGTAGATCAGGTCGTTGCCGAGGTAGTACGGCGAGACGTTCCAGCTGACGGTCAGCCAGAGGCTCAGGCTGATCGCCGCGCCGCCGAGCGCCGCCACCCGGCCCCACAGGCCGAGCAGGGTGCCGAGGCCGACGGCCAGTTCGCCGAAGGCGACGAGGAGCGCGAACAGGGTCGGCGCGTCCAGCGCGGGGCCCAGCAGGAACGAGACGGGGCTCGCCGCCTTCACGGCCTGGGTCTGCGAGACGAACGACGCCGGATCGCCCGCCCCGGCCAGGTAGTGCGCGTCGGACAGCTTGTCGAGGGCCGCGTAGACGAAGGTGACGCCGAGGAAGAGCCGCAGCGGCAGCATCGCGAACCGGGTCGCGAACGCCCGCCGCCGGGCCGCGCGGTCCGCCCGGCCGGCCGCTCCCCCGCCGACCGCCACGGAGTTGCCAGCCTCCGACATGCCTCACACCTTCCCTCGCGGCCTGCCGCTCCTGACAGGTCCGGTCCGCATTCTGCCCGCTCCTGAACGCTTTCGGTGGGAGGTCCACCCCTCGGGCCCCATTCACCGGCGGGCCCCGGAACCGCCGACGGCCGCGCCACCGCTCCCCCACCGGGGAACGACGGCGCGGCCGTTCAGGCTGCGGCCCGACGTCAAGAGCCCGGGCCGGCGGGAGCGACTACTCCCACTCGATGGTGCCCGGCGGCTTGCTGGTGACGTCCACGACGACGCGGTTCACGTCGCGGACCTCGTTGGTGATGCGGGTCGAGATGCGGGCCAGCACGTCGTACGGCAGGCGCGACCAGTCGGCGGTCATGGCGTCCTCGGAGGACACCGGACGCAGCACGATCGGGTGACCGTAGGTGCGGCCGTCGCCCTGCACGCCCACGCTGCGCACGTCGGCGAGCAGCACGACCGGGCACTGCCAGATCTCGCGGTCCAGACCGGCCGCGGTCAGCTCCTCGCGGGCGATGGCGTCGGCCTCGCGCAGCAGGTCCAGGCGCTCCTTGGTGACCTCGCCGACGATGCGGATGCCGAGGCCCGGGCCCGGGAACGGCTGGCGCTGGACGATCTCCTCCGGCAGGCCCAGCTCCTGGCCGACCATCCGGACCTCGTCCTTGAACAGCTTGCGCAGCGGCTCGACCAGCTGGAACTGGAGGTCCTCGGGCAGGCCGCCGACGTTGTGGTGGGACTTGATGTTGGCGGTGCCGGTCCCGCCGCCGGACTCCACGACGTCCGGGTACAGGGTGCCCTGGACCAGGAAGTCGACCGACTCGCCGTGCTCGCCGGCCTCGGCGATGATCTCGGCCTGGGCCTGCTCGAAGACCCGGATGAACTCGCGGCCGATGATCTTGCGCTTCTCCTCGGGGTCGGTGACCCCCTTCAGCGCGGCCAGGAAGCGGTCAGCCGCGTCGACGACCTTCAGCTGCACGCCGGTGGCCGCGACGAAGTCCTTCTCCACCTGCTCGGTCTCGCCCTTGCGCATCAGGCCGTGGTCGACGTAGACGCAGGTCAGCTGGTCGCCGATGGCCTTGTTGACGAGGGCCGCGGCGACCGCGGAGTCCACGCCGCCGGACAGGCCGCAGATCGCGCGCTTGGTGCCGACCTGGGCGCGGATCAGGGCGACCTGCTCCTCGACGACGTTGCCGGTCGTCCAGGTCGGGGCGAGACCGGCGCCGCGGTAGAGGAAGTGCTCCAGGATCTGCTGGCCGTGGTCGGAGTGCAGCACCTCGGGGTGGTACTGCACGCCGTAGAGCCGGGCCTCGTCGTTCTCGAAGGCCGCGACCGGCACCACGTCGGTGGAGGCGGTGACGGTGAAGCCCTCGGGCGCCGCGGAGCAGGCGTCGCCGTGCGACATCCACACCGAGTGCTTGGCCGGGACGCCCTCGAACAGGGTGGAGCCGGAGCGGCTGACGGTCAGCGGGGTGCGGCCGTACTCGCGGGCGCCGCTGTTGTCGACGGTGCCACCGAGCGTCTTGGCCATCAGCTGGAAGCCGTAGCACATGCCGAACACCGGGACGCCGGCCTCGAAGATCGCGCGGTCGAGCTGCGGCGCGCCCTCCTCGTAGACCGAGGACGGGCCGCCGGACAGGATGATCGCCTTCGGGTTCTTGGCGAGCATCTCGGCGACCGGCATGGAGCTCGGCACGATCTCGCTGTAGACCCGGGCCTCACGCACCCGGCGGGCGATGAGCTGGGCGTACTGGGCACCGAAGTCGACGACCAGCACGGTGTCGGTCTCAGGTACGGACTGGACGGGAATTGCAGCGGACACAGACGGCCTTCCGGCAGCGGTATCGAGGGTGTCGCTCGGCACGCGGCCCGGGCAGGGGTCGCGACGGCGACGGGTGGGGGTGTCTGAGCCCGATTCTACCGGGCTGCCCGGTTTCACTCGTCTGCACGTCCAAGCGGCCGTGACCGGGCGGCCCCGCGCTTCGTTGGTTCACACGACGTGCGACCGCGCCGCGCCCGCCAGGCGTGCCGCCTCCGCCCCGGGCGCGGGGCGCCGCCGCGCGTCACGCAGGACCACGCGTGGAGCTCCATTCCAGTCCACCGGCGCACGTGGCGCCGCCGCCGTTCCGGCCAGGCCGGGCGCGGCGCGCCGTGGGACCGTGCGCCGGTGCCGCGGCCGGCCAGCAGGGGACAGCGACCCCGGCCGCGACTGGACCGTGAGGTGGGGCGGCTGGCTCCGGGGACGCCCGGGGCCGGCCGCCGCACCCCGGCACGACACTCGGCACGACCCCCGGCGCGCGCCCGGGGGCGCACACCCCTCACCATTGCGCGCCGCTACGCGCGTCCCCGTGCGCCGCAATCGACCGAACCACTACGCACCGTGATCATCGCCGGCCGGAAGCGGAGCCCGTCATCGCACAATGGACTGGGCCGAAGTGTGCCGAACCGGTTGCAGAGCGAGCCCTCCGTCCAGCACGATGCTCCGAGGAAGCGGTTATCCCGGCGGCCGACGGCCCGCTGGGGAGACTGGGACCGCTGCCGCCGCGACCTGGGGCGGCATCGGTCGTCACCTCACGCTCCGTGAGCGAGGGTCCGGCGCAGACGTGCGCGCCGCCCGGACGCACCGTGAGCGTGCGCGCCCCGCGCCACCGGCCACCCACGCCGGGGCCGCACCGGGCGCGGCCCCGAAGCCAACCGAATGACGGCGCTCCTCCCCCGGCGCCGTCACCTCCAGCACCGGCGCAGCCCTGACGCCGCGTGCTGAGCGACAAAGGGCCCCGTTCCCCCGCGGGGCCCTTTGCCCTGTCCGGCGGCGGCCGGCCGGGATCCGCGCTTAGGGGTGGTCGCGCCAGACGCTCGGGTCTACCCGGTCCTCGCCGTCCCGCGGCCCCGCGACGCGGTCGTCCGCCCCGCCCGTCGGCCCCGCGGACGAACCGACCACGTCGCTCACCCCGGCCTCCGGCCGGTACGGCTCGGGCTCCTTGGCGGCGAGTCCGTCGCCCGCAGGCGGGCCCTGCGGCGGCACGGCGCCCGCGTACGGGACGTGGACCGCGCCCCGGCCGCCCGTCGCGGCGGCCAGCAGCGGCGGCAGCGCCAGCGCGCCGATCGCCGCCCAGATCACGTTGGCCGCGAGCAGCGAACCGAAGACCAGGCTCACCGAGTAGCTGGCGGTGGCCGGGTCGGAGCGCGTCGCGCCACTGCCGAAGCCGGTGGTCGCGACGCCGGAGAGCACCATGAGCAGGGTCAGCCCGACCGCGTACACCACCGCCAGCCGGATCCGGTCGGCCGCGTCGAGCCGGCGGCGGTGGGCCGTCCAGGCCAGCAGGGCCACCGAGGCGACGGCCAGCAGGCCGGCGAAGCGCCAGGCGCTGCTCTCGCCGTGCAGGTCGAAGAACGAGAACTCCTGGAAGCGCGGGTGGCCGCCCGTGCCGCTCCAGTCCGCACCCCGGGAGCCGGGCCCGCCCTCGGTCCGGAACGTCGCACCCGAGCCGATGCCGATCAGCACCAGCCCGAGGTTGGGCAGGAAGGCCAGCGACACCGCGGTCTGCCAGCCCTCGCTGTTGGCCGCGACCAGGACGAACGCCACCAGCGCGGCCGTGCCGACCAGCAGCGCGAGCACCTGGCCGGCCGCCAGCCCGGCCACCGCCCAGCCGCGGATCGCCCGGTTGCGCCAGGCCGCCCAGCGCAGCGCGTCGGTGCCGTACACCGCGAACGCGACCAGTCCGGCGAGCAGGGCGCTCCAGCCGACCGCCTGCGGCCAGCCGGCGTCCGCGGTGTAGGAGATCGCCGACGACCGGCCGAACCCGGTGGGGTTGCCGGGCAGGTAGGGGCTCCACTCCGCCCCGGCGAGCAGGCCGAGCAGCAGCGTCACGCCGGCCGTGACCAGCGCGGTGCGCAGCGCCTCGCCGGCCGCCTGGCCGCGGGTCATCTGCTGGGCCGTGCGGGCCTGCCGGCGGCGGGAGAGCGTCCGCAGGCCGAGCCAGAGGGCGAGCAGCCACAGCACGGTGACGGTCAGCGGGAGCACCCGCGTCGTGAAGCCGAAGTCGGTGTCGGTGCCCCGCCAGTGGAGCGCGTAGGAGAGCTTGAACGGGGCGCCGAGCGCGCTGAGTGCCATCGCGAGCGCGGCGCCGTAGCGGTCGCCGAACCCGGGCGTCTGGACCAGGCTGTCGAACCCGCCGTAGTCGCTCGGGATCGCCGCGATCAGCGCGGCGGCCAGCAGGACGACGGTCGGCGCGACGAGCGCGAGCAGCGCCGGGCGCCAGTCCGCGCCGGTCAGCCAGCGCAGCGCGGGCGACTGCCCGGTGGCCGGGTCGTACGGCCGCCCGGCACCCCAGGCGCCCAGCGCGGGCGCGCCGGCACCGGGCGGGTACGGCGCGGGGTGGGCGGGCGGCGCGGTCGCGTACCCGGGCGGCGGGGGCGGCGGCACCACGGGCGGGCCGGCCGGCGGGGGCGGCGGCACCACGGGCGGGCCGGCCGGGGGCGGCGGGGGCGGCGCCGACGGCCGTCCGCACGCGGCGCAGGCCCGCGCCCCCTCCACCGAAACCGCGCCGCACGATGCGCAGATGGCCATGAACCGCGTTCCCCCCGCTCGACGAGTTCCTGGTCGCCCAGGACGCCCGTTTATCCCATCGGATCCGAACGGATGTCAACCGGCTTCCGGATCCGGCGTGTTGGCCTCCCGCCAGGCTTCAGCCGCGCTTCTTCGGCACCTTCGGAACGGGCAGCAGCGGCAGCCGCAGCGCCCCGAACGCGTCCTGCGGCACGGCCGGGCTGACCGGCGCCACGGCCGCGGTGCGGCGGTACTCCGCGCCCTGCTCGGGCCGCGGGTCGGCCTCGCCCTTGTTGGGCCACATCGACATGGCGCGCTCGGCCTGCGCGGTGATCGTCAGCGAGGGGTTGACCCCGAGGTTGGCGGAGACGGCCGCGCCGTCCACGACGCTGATCCCCGGGTGCCCGTAGAGGCGGTGGTAGGGGTCGACGACGCCGGTCTCGGCGGTGTCGCCGATCGGACAGCCGCCGAGGAAGTGGGCGGTCATCGGGACGTCGAAGATCTCGCCCACGGTGCTGCCGGCGAAGCCGTTGATCTCCGCGGCGAGCGCCTGGGCGCCCTGCTCGGCGGCCGGGATCCAGGTCGGGTTGGGCGCGCCGTGGCCCTGGGTGGAGGTCAGCCGGGCCTTGCCGAGCAGGTCTTTCTTCAGGGAGACGGTGATCGAGTTGTCCAGCGACTGCATCACCAGACCGATGATCGTCTTCTCCGACCAGCGGCGCTGGTTCATCGAGCGCGCGAAGGTCACCGGGTGGCTCACCGAGTTGCCCAGGTAGCGCAGCCAGCGCGGGGCCCGTCCTCCGCCCGCGACCTGGGCGATCGACAGCGCGCCCATCGCGTTCGAGCCCTTGCCGTAGCGCACCGGCTCGATGTGGGTGTTCGCGTCCGGGTGGATCGAGGAGGTGATCGCGACGCCCTTGGTGAAGTCCGCCCGGCTGCCGTAGCGCCGGTCGGTGGTCTGCGCGCCCACCAGCGCCTCGGAGTTGGTCCGGGTCAGCTCGCCGAGCCGGGCCGAGAGCCGCGGCAGGTGGCCGTCGGCGCGCATCCGGTGCAGCAGCGACTGGGTGCCGTAGGTGCCGGCCGCGACCACCACCCTGGCCGCGGTGATGGTCCGCGCGCCCGCCTTCACCCGGTCCGTCGTCGAGCGCGAGTCGGTGCGCCGCACGTCCACCGCGTAGCCGCGGTCCCCGTCGGCCCCACCGAGTTCCCGGATCCGGGCCACCGTGGTCAGCGGGTGGATCTCCGCGCCGCCCTTCTCGGCCAGGTACAGGTAGTTCTCGGTGAGCATGTTCTTGGCGCCGTGCCGGCAGCCGGTCATGCACTCGCCGCACTCCACGCAGGCCTTGCGGGCCGGGCCGGCGCCGCCGAAGTACGGGTCGGCGACCTCCTCGCCGGGCGCGGCCTTGGCCGTGCCGTCGGTGTCCTTGCCGTCCCCGAAGAAGACCCCGACCGGCGCCATGTGGAAGGTGTCCCCGACGCCCATCTTCTCGGCCGCGGCCTTGAGGTGGACGTCGGACGGCGTGAGGGTCGGGTTGAGCCGGACCCCGAGCATCCGCTGCGCCTGGTCGTAGAACGGCGCCAACTCCTCCTGCCAGTCGGTGATGTGGCTCCACTGGCGGTCCTCGAAGAACGCCTTCGGCGGCACGTACAGGGTGTTGGCGTAGTTCAGCGAGCCGCCGCCGACCCCGGCGCCGGCCAGGATCAGCACGTTGGCCAGCAGGTGGATCCGCTGGATCCCGTACAGGCCCAGCCGCGGCGCCCACAGGTAGTTCGGCAGGTCCCAGGAGTTCCTCGGCAGTTCGTCGCGGTCGAAGCGCCGCCCGGCCTCCAGGACGGCCACCCGGTAGCCCTTCTCGGTCAGCCGCAGCGCGGCGACCGAACCGCCGAAGCCGGAGCCGACCACGACCACGTCGTAGTCGAACTCGTCCTGTTCCGGGGACCCCGCCATCTGCCACTGCTCCCTTAGCCGTCCGTAACCGCCCGCACCGCCCACCGGGCGGGCCGCACCACCGCCGCGCCTACGTGAGGCGCAGCGCCTTCAGCACCCGCAGCCCGCCGGTGAACACCGCGGCGAACTGCCGGTCGTCGAGCCCGAGCGAGGGCGCGAGCGGGAGCAGCCGCTGGGTCGCGATGGTCTGTGCCTCGGTGAAGCGCAGGATGCCCTCCGCGCCGTGCCGCCGGCCGAGCCCGGAGTCGCCCATCCCGCCCATCGGCGAGCCGACCGATCCGTAGGCGGCGGCGTACGCCTCGTTGACGTTGACCGTGCCGGTGCGCAGCCGGGCCGCGACCGCCCGGCCGCGGCGCGGGTCCCGGGTCCAGACACTGGAGTTGAGGCCGTACGGGGTGGCGTTGGCGGCGGCCACCGCCTCGTCCTCGGTGTCGAAGCGGTAGACCGATACGACCGGGCCGAAGGTCTCCTCGCCGCAGACGGCCATGTCCGGGGTGACGCCGTCGAGGATGGTCGGCTCGTAGAAGAACGGGCCGAGGTCGGGCCGGGCGCGCCCGCCGGCCAGCACGGTCGCGCCGGCCTTGACGGCCTCCTCGACGTGCCGGGTGGTGGTGTCCAGCTGGCGGGCCGAGACCAGCGAGCCCATGTCGGCGCCGTAGGCGAGGCCGCCGCCCAGGCGCAGGGCGCGGGTGCGCTCGGCGAACTTCTCCAGGAAGGCGTCGGCGACCGAGCGGTGGACCATGAGGCGCTCGATGGAGATGCAGAGCTGGCCGGCGGAGGAGAAGCAGGCCCGTACGGCGCCGGCGGCGGCCCGGTCGAGGTCCGCGTCGGCGAGCACCAGCATGGCGTTCTTGCCGCCGAGTTCGAGCGAGGCGCCGACCAGCCGGGCGGCGGCGCGCTGGGCGACGTCGCGACCGGTGCGGGTGGAGCCGGTGAACGAGACGTAGTCCGCGTGCTCGACCACGGCCGGGCCGATCACCGGTCCGTCGCCGATCACGACCTGCCACAGGTCGGCCGGCAGCCCGGCCTCGACGAGCAGTTCGCGGGCCCACAGCGCGGTGAGCGCGGTCTGCGTGTCGGGCTTGTTGACGACGGCGTTGCCGGCCACGAAGGCGGGCAGGGCGTCGCCGACGGACAACTCCAGCGGGTAGTTCCACGGCGAGACGTGGCCGATCACGCCCTTGGGGCGGCGGGCCTCGATCGCCTGGGTGAGCACCGGCAGCGCGCCGCCGTGCCGCTTGTCGCGCAGGTACCCGTGCGCGGCACGCCCGTAGTGCCGGGCGGCCATGGCCACGGCGAGCACCTCCTCGAAGGCGTGCAGCCGGGCCTTGCCGGTCTCGGCCTGGATCAGGTCCAGGACCTCGTCCTGCCGCTTGAGCAGCAGGTCGTGGAAGCGCAGCAGGACGGCCGCGCGGCGGCGCACGGGCAGCGCGGCCCAGGCCGACTGGGCGCGGCGGGCCAGCTGGAAGGCGACCTCGACGTCGGCCGGGGTGGACTGCGGCAGGCTCGCCAGCCGCTCGCCGGTCAGCGGGGCGACGGTCTCCACCACGCTGGGTTCGCCGGTCGCGGTGACACCGCCGGCCAGCCGGGCGACCAGGGACGGCGGGACGGCCCCGGCGACGGTGCGACCGCCGCCCGGGGCGGCCGGGTTGCCGCCCGCGGGAGCGGCGGCGGGGCGTCCGGTGGTCACTGCATCTGCTGTGAGGTCCGACATACGGCGCAGCCTAGGCGCTCGGCGCCCGGTGCGGTACCCGTCGGTAACAAGAATCTGCCGCACTCGGACGAAAGCGGGCGCTCCGCCCGTGCCGCGCGACGGCTAGCGGGTGGCCGTGAAGCTGTTGAGCACCGTCGTGAAGCGCTGGAGGGCCTGGTTCCAGTCGTCGCCCTTCTCCGGGCTGGACGAGTAGATCGCGTACGCGGTGCCGTCGTCGTCGATGAACTCGGTCTCGACGGCGCGCCGGCGGCCCCCCTCCTTCGCCGCGTAGCTGAACTCCCAGGTGGCCGCCTCGTGGCCGTTGACCGCGGTGCTCGCCATCCGGTGCTGCTTGTAGTCCTTCTGCGCCTTGGAGACGCTGGCCTCCATCTCCCGCATGTGCTCCAGCGGCTTGACCGACTGGCCGACGGTGACGGCGAACTGCAGGTAGTGCACCTTGCCGTCGGGGCTGTAGAAGATCTGGTTGTTGTCGCTGCCGAGGATGCGCTGCCAGGCCGGGGTCGCGGACGGCAGCAGGAAGCGGAACCCGGCCGGGTCCTCCACCCACTGGTAGCCGGCGGGCACCGGCCCGACGCTCGCCGATCCGGTCGGCACCGGCACGGCCGAGGTGGTCACGGCGGGCGTCGACGGGTCGTCGGCGGGGCCGGCACCGGAGCCGACGACCTGCCGGGTGGCGAAGAAGGTGCCCGCCGCCGCGACCAGGCCGACGGCCGCCGCGATGCCGACGACCTTCGCCAGGCTGCGGCGCCTGGCCGGCCCGCGCGCGGGCGCGGTGGTGTGCGGCACCGGCGCGATGGGCCCGGTGGGCGCCCCCGCGGCGATCGGCGCGCCCGGCTGAGCGCCCCCAGCTGAGGCGTGGGCAGGGGCGTGCGAGGCGTTCATGGCGCCCCCGGCCGGCGCGTGCGCCGCGGTGACGGCCGTCTCCGACGAACGGGCCGCGGCCGCCTCCCCGGCGGTGTCCCGCTCGACGCCGGCGTCCGTGACCGCTTCCGTGACCGCTTCCGTGCCCGCGGCACCGGCGTCACCGGCCTCGGCCGCCGCACCGCCGGTCGCGTCGCTCCGGTCCACGACGGGCACCGACATCGTCGGCGTCCGGACCGGCCCGACCGCCTTCAGACCGACCGTGTGCCCGGCCTGCACCTCGGCGAGCATCCGGGCCGCCTCGTCGGCGGTCGGCCGCTCGGCCGGGTCCTTGGCCATCAGCGCGGCCAGCACCGGCCCGAGCGGCCCGGCCCGGCGCGGCTCCGGCAGCGGGTCGCCCACGACCGCGGCCAGTGTGGTGATCGGCGAGGTCCGGCGGAACGGCGACTGCCCCTCGACGGCCGCGTACAGCGTCGCGCCGAGGCCCCACAGGTCGGAGGCCGGCCCGGGTCGCTCGCCCTGCGCGCGCTCGGGCGCGAGGTAGTCCGGCGAGCCGACGAGGTCGCCCGGCCGGGTCAGCTCGGCGGAGCCCTCGAACTTCGCGATCCCGAAGTCCAGCAGGACGACGCGGCCGGTGCCCCGCTCCAGCAGCACGTTGGCCGGCTTGACGTCCCGGTGCAGGACGCCCAGCTGGTGCCCGCGGTGCAGCGCGGCCAGCACCTGGCTGCCGACCTCGGCGGCGGCGCGCGGCTGGAGGGTGCCGTCCTGGCTGATCACGTCGGCCAGCGAGCGGCCGTCGACCAGCTCCATGACGATCCACGGCCGGCCGTCCTGCTCCAGCACGTCGTGCACGGTGATGACGCCGGGGTGCTTGATCCGGGCCGCCGCGCTCGCCTCGCGCTTCATCCGGGTGTGCAGGATCTCCAGCTCGTCCTCGGGGAGGTGGTTGACGGTCAGCTCCTTGACCGCGACCTCACGGTCCAGCATCCGGTCCCAGGCCCGCCAGACCGTGCCCATGCCGCCCCGGCCGAGCCGCTCGCCCAGCTCGTACCGCCCGGCCAGCAGCCGCTCCGTCTCGCCCGTCTCCGGCCGGTCCTGCACGCCCATCGGCGACCGCTCCCCCTCGCTCCGGCTGCCGTCTCTGCGACGGAGGGCCTGGTGCAGACCACTGTTCGAACAAATCCCACGCACACATTAGGCCCACGCCGCCGACCCCGGTAATCTCCCCGGTCCGCCGCGTCCGCGTACCCCGGCCGGCCCGGGCCGTCAGCCCGCGAACATCACCACGGCGACCACCCCCAGCACCAGCAGCACGAAGACGCCTCCGACCAGCAGCGGCCCCAGCAGGGCCGGGGGTATCCGGGGCGGCTTCCCACCGTCGGTCCGCGCCCCGCGGCCCGCGGACGCCACCGCGGCGCGTCGGCCGCGCCCGCGCGCGGACTTCACCAGCGGACCGTCCGGCCGCAGCACGACGTCCCGGGCCGCCCGTTCGCCGTCGGCCGGCTCCGGCGCGCCCACGAGCAGCGCCGCCAGCTCCCGGCGGACGTCGTCGGCGGTCGGCCGCAGTGTCGGATCGGGCTGGAGCAGCCGCTCGACGAGGGGCGCCAGCGGCCCGCAGGCCGCGGACGGCTCGCGCCGCCCGTCCCGGACCGCCGTCACCAGCTCCGGCACCCCGCCCTCGGGGTACGGCGACCGTCCGGTCAACAGCCGTTGCAGCAGCACGCCGAGCGCCCAGCAGTCCCCGGCCGGGCCGCCGTCCAGCGGCCAGCGCTCCGCCACCGGTCCGACCAGGGTGGCCCGCACCTCGTAGCGGCGGCGCCCGCCGGGCCCGCCGAGGTCCTCGGCGAGCGCCTCCTCGGCCACCCCCGACAGCAGCCCGCCGAGCATCGCCGCGCCGTCCTCGCAGACCAGCACCGACTCGGCGGTCAGGTTGCCGTGGCTGAGCCCGGCCTCGTGCAGCGAACGCAGCGCGCCCGCCAGGTCCGCCGCCAGCTCGGCCGCCCGGTACGGCGGCACCGGCCCGGCGGCGGCGAGTTCGGCCAGCGGCACGCCGGCCGGCCGCTCCTCGACCGTCCACAGCAGCTCGCCGTCGACGAACGCGCCGACCCCGCGCAGCAGCCGCGGGTGCCAGGACGGCGCCGCCGAGCCGACCGCCCCGACCCGCCGGACCAGCCGGTCGGCCTGCGGCGGCGTGCCGTCCTGCGGGTCGTGGCCGGCGGACAGCAGCGCGGGCAGCTCCAGGGCGCGCAGCAGCACCGGCTCGCCGGTGCCCTCGTCCACCGCGGCCGCCCGCAGCGCCTCCGGACGGTCCGTCAACCGGTAACGCCCCGCCAGCACCTGCCCAGGGCCCGCTCGCATGCCAGTTCCTCTCGCTCACCGAGCAGCCTACTGAGCGGCTCCCCCGGCTCGGTCCCGCTGGCCGGACCGATCCGACCGGCGCCGCGTCCGGGCCGCCGGCCACGGCGACGGTGCGCACGGTCGGGGCGGCCGCGGTCGGCGATCAACGGCCGGTCGCCAGCGCCACGGCCGCTTGTGCGAGCGCGCGCCCGTCCCGGCCACCCACCAGGTGCTCTTCCAGAGAGACGGAGAACCCCCGGTGCCGGTTCCGTTCGCCGCCCTCGCCGACCCGGCCGCGGCGCGGACGGCAAACTGCCCGGTCGGCTCCGGCGGTTGGCCGGCCCCGGATCACGGCGCGGGCTGGAAGCTCGCGAACGCCTGGTCCCTGGCCTGGGAGTTGGCCGGGGCGGCCCAGTCCGCGTCCGGCGTGGTCCAGTAGATCGCGTAGCCGTACTTCGCCGGGCTGCCGGTCACGAAGCCGCGGTTGAGCGAGTGCGTCTTCGGCGTGCCGTTGGTCCACTCCCAGTCGGCCGCGTTGCTCCACTGCCGGTAGTTGACGGCCGCGAGGTTCATGCGCTGGTAGTTGGTCACCTGGCCGCGCAGGCCGGGCTCGGCCTCCTGCCAGTCGGCCAGGGCGCTCGGGTCGGGGCTGGTGGTCCACTCGATCCGCAGCGTGCTGCCGTTGCCCTGGAAGGTCCGGCGGGTGGCCTCGGAGCCGGTCTGCTGGAGCCAGTCCGGCAGCACGACGGAGAAGCCGGACGAGTCCTTGAACAGGTGGTACCCGGCCGGGGCCGGCTGGGCCGCGCTCGGCGTGGCGGCCGGGGTCTGGGCCGGGGCCGGGGTCTGGGCCGGGGCCGGCGTCGCCGCCGGGGCCGGCGCCTGGCCCGCGGGGGTCGTCGCCGCGGTGGCCGGGGCCTGCGGCGGGGCCGCCTCGGTGACGGCCGGGGCGGGCTCGGCCGCCGGCGTGGTCGGCGCGGCGGCGGTCGGCGTCGGAGCCCCGCTCGGCGTCGCCTCCGTGCCGGTCGCGACCGGCGAGGTCGCGCCCGCGCCGTGCGCCGTGCCGCCGTCCGAGCCGCCGACGGCCTTCACGACCGCGACGATCCCGGCGATCAGCAGCAGCACCAGGACGATCGTCACCACGGCCAGCCGCCGCCGGCCCTTGCGCGGGTCGGCGCCCGCCGCCTGCGTCGCGCCCAGCGTCCACTCGCTGGTAACCGGCCGGATCGGCTCGGTCTCCGGCGCCGCGGGCCGGGCCGGCTCCGCCGCGGGGACGACCACGGGGACGACCGCCGGGGCGGCCGCGGGCTCCTGGTCCTTCGCCTTGCTGCCGACCCGGACGGTCCCGAGCAGCCCGCCGATCGTCCGCTTCGCGGTGCCGTCGGGGGACGGCGGCTCCTCGGCCTTCTCGGATGCCTTCTCAGAGGCCTTCCCCGTCGGAGCCGGAGCCTGGGCCGCAGCCGCCGCTCCGGCGGCCGACGCGACCGGCATCGCGTGCTCGGTCGTCGACTCGGCCTTGGCGGTGGCCTCGGCGACGACCCGCTTGAGCATCGACCGGGTCTGCGAGGCGTCCAGCCGGTCGGCCGGGTCCTTCTCCAGCAGCCCCTCGATCACCGGCAGCAGCGCCCCGGCGTTCTTCGGCGTGACGAGTTCCTCGGTCATCACCGCCGTCAGGGTGGCCAGCGCCGACCCGCGGTCGTACGGCGGCCGGCCCTCCACCATCGCGTACAGCGTGCCGCCCAGCGACCACAGGTCGGCCGGCGGCCCGGGCTTCTGCCCACGCGCGCGCTCGGGGGATATGTACGAGGGCGCGCCGACCAGCATGCCGGTCGAGGTCACCGAGGCGTCGCCCTCCACGCTGGCGATGCCGAAGTCGGTGAGCACCACCCGGCCGTCCTCGCCGATCAGCACGTTCGACGGCTTCACGTCCCGGTGCAGGATGCCCAGCGCGTGCGCGGCGCTCAGCACGCCCAGCACGTCGAGCGCGATCTCGGCGGCCCGGGCGGGCGCCAGCGGCCCATCCTCCTTGATGACGTCGGCCAGCGAGCGGGACTCCACCAGCTCCATGACGATCCACGGCCGGTCGTCCTCCTCGACCACGTCGAAGACGGTGACCGCCGAGCTGTGCCGGATCCGCGCGGTGGCCTTGGCCTCGCGCAGCGTCCGGACGATCAGCCGGTGCTTCTCCTCCTCCTCGACGCTGGCGTTCATGCGCAGTTCCTTCACCGCGACAATCCGGCCCAGCATCTCGTCCTCGGCGCGCCAGACGGTGCCCATACCGCCGCGCCCGAGCACCGCGTCCAGCCGGTAGCGTCCGGCCAGGAGTCGGCCGGTGGAACCCTGCGCCTGGGTCATTCGGAACGTTCCCCCATGTGCTGCTGGCGGTCGAGGTGACGGCGCGTCGGCCCGGCGTCTGGGCTCGAACGCCAAGCCTCCATCATCCCCTGTCCACCGGCCCCGCGACCACCCGGCCCCCGGTCCGGGATCCGACGGCCCGCAACAACCCCGGCTCTCCGTGCCCGATCTGTGATCGAAAACTCGCCAAGATTCGTCCCGAACACTGTTACGGTGCGGCAGCTCACCGTCTTTTCCGGGGGGATCCGACACCCATGACCGCACCCGCCTGGGGCACTGACGAACAGTCGGGCCGACCGCGAACGGCCCAGCACTACACGGTCGCACCGGCCGTCGGCGCCCCGGAGGGCTACGTCGCGCCGGGAATGCCGGGTGTCCCGGTGGCCGGATACGAACCCGTCGCCCCCGCCGCCCGCCTCCGGCGCCCCCGCCGACGGCGGGTCGGACTCGCCGTCAGCGTCGCGGTCGCCGCGATGCTCCTCGGCGCCCTCGCCTGCGGCTGCGCGCCGCTGCGGGCCGCGGACAGCGTGGGCTGGCTGGCCATCGCCCCCGCGGCCGCCGTCTCCTGGCCGCTCGGCCGGCTCGGCGGCCGCAGCCGGGTGCTGCCCCTGCTGGGCGCGCTGCTCGCGGCCGGCGCGCTGTTCCTCGGCCAGTTACTCCTCCAGGGCCGCGAACTGCGCGCCCGGGGCCTGTCCGGCGCCCCGCTGCGCGCCTTCGTCCACGACGTCCTGGCCGCGTGGCGCGCCGACCTGCGCCCGCTGGACCTCGTCTTCTACGGCATCGCCCTGGTCGGCGGCGTCATCCTCACCCGCCGCACCGCCACCCGCGGCTGACGGGAACGCCGAGGGCCCCCGTCGTTCGCACGGCGGGGGCCCTCGGCGGCGTCAGGCTCAGCGGTGGTCGAGCGCCGGGTTGACGGTGACCTCGACCCGCTGGAACTCCTTGAGCTCCGTGTAGCCGGTGGTGGCCATCGCGCGGCGCAGCGCGCCGAACAGGTTCATGGTGCCGTCCGGGGTGTGCGACGGACCGGTGAGGATCTCCTCGGTGGTGCCGACGGTGCCGAGGTCCACCCGCTTGCCGCGCGGCAGCTCCTCGTGGACGGCCTCCATGCCCCAGTGGAAGCCCTTGCCGGGCGCGTCGGTGGCGCGGGCCAGCGCGGCGCCGATCATGACCGCGTCGGCGCCGCAGGCGACGGCCTTCGGGATGTCGCCGCTGTAGCCGACGCCGCCGTCCGCGATCACGTGCACGTAGCGGCCGCCGGACTCGTCCATGTAGTCGCGGCGGGCGGCGGCCACGTCCGCGACGGCGGTGGCCATCGGCACCTGGATGCCGAGCACGTTGCGGGTGGTGTGGGCGGCGCCGCCGCCGAAGCCGACCAGCACGCCGGCCGCGCCGGTGCGCATGAGGTGCAGCGCGGCGGTGTACGTGGCGCAGCCGCCGACGATGACCGGGACGTCCAGCTCGTAGATGAACTGCTTGAGGTTCAGCGGCTCGGCGGCGCTGGAGACGTGCTCGGCCGAGACGGTGGTGCCGCGGATGACGAAGACGTCGACGCCGGCGTCCACGACGGCCTTGGAGAACTCGGCGGTGCGCTGCGGCGAGAGCGCGGCGGCGGTGACCACGCCGGACTCGCGGACCTCGTGGATCCGCTGCTTGATCAGCTCGGCGCGGATCGGCGCGGCGTAGATCTCCTGGAGGCGGCGGGTGGCGACGGCCTCGTCGGTGATCGAGGCGATCTCGTCGAGCAGCGGCTGCGGGTCCTCGTAGCGGGTCCACAGGCCTTCCAGGTTCAGCACGCCCAGGCCGCCGAGGCGGCCGATGGCGATGGCCTGCTGCGGCGAGACCACGCTGTCCATCGGGGCGGCCAGGAACGGCAGCTCGAAGCGGTAGGCGTCGATCTGCCAGGCGATCGAGACCTCCTTCGGGTCCCGGGTACGGCGGCTGGGGACGACGGCGATGTCGTCGAAGGCGTACGCCCGGCGGCCGCGCTTGCCTCGCCCGATCTCGATCTCAGTCACTTCGAGCCCTTCTGCTGTGTTGCTCATGCCCGCCGGGTCACCCCGGCCGCCCCCAGTATCCCGCACGGGTGGTGCGCACGCCCCGACGGCCCGGCCCGCGGACACGACCGAGGGGCCCGCCACCGTGGTCGGCGACGGGCCCCTCGGGGGTGCGGACGATCAGCGCGAGGAGTAGTTCGGCGCCTCGACGGTCATCTGGATGTCGTGCGGGTGGCTCTCCTTGAGGCCCGCCGCGGTGATGCGCACGAAGCGGCCCTTGCTCTCCATCTCGGCGATGCTGGCGGCGCCCACGTAGCCCATGGTCTGGCGCAGACCGCCGACGAGCTGGTGCAGCACGGCCGACAGCGGGCCGCGGTACTGCACCTGGCCCTCGATGCCCTCGGGGACGAGCTTGTCGTCCGAGGCCACCTCGGCCTGGAAGTAGCGGTCCTTGGAGTACGAGCGGCCCTGGCCGCGGGACTGCATGGCACCCAGCGAGCCCATGCCGCGGTAGGACTTGTACTGCTTGCCGTTGATGAACAGCAGCTCGCCCGGGGACTCCTCGCAGCCGGCCAGCAGCGAGCCGAGCATGACGGTGTCGGCACCGGCGGCGAGCGCCTTGCCGATGTCGCCGGAGTACTGCAGGCCGCCGTCGCCGATGACCGGCACGCCGGCCGCCTGGCAGGCCTGGGCGGCCTCGTAGATCGCGGTGATCTGCGGGACGCCGATGCCGGCGACCACGCGGGTGGTGCAGATCGAGCCCGGGCCCACGCCGACCTTGACGCCGTCCACGCCGGCGTCGATCAGCGCCTGGGCGCCGTCGCGGGTGGCGACGTTGCCGCCGACCACGTCGATCTTGACGGCCGACTTGATCTTCTCGATCCAGGCCAGCGCGTTGTGGCTGTGGCCGTGCGAGGTGTCGACGACCAGGAAGTCCACGCCGGCCGCGACCAGGGCCTGGGCCCGGTCGAACGCCTCGGCGCTGGCGCCCACGGCGGCGCCGACCAGCAGACGGCCCTCGGCGTCCTTGGCGGCGTTCGGGTACTTCTCGGCCTTGACGAAGTCCTTGACGGTGATCAGGCCCTTGATCCGGCCCTCGTCGTCGACCAGCGGCAGCTTCTCGATCTTGTGGCGGCGCAGCAGCGCCATCGCGTCCTCGCCCGAGATGCCGACCTTGCCGGTGATCAGCGGCATCGGGGTCATGATCTCGCGGACCTGGCGGCTGCGGTCCGACTCGAAGGCCATGTCGCGGTTGGTGACGATGCCGAGCAGCTTGCCCGCCTCGTCGGCGACCGGCACGCCGGAGATGCGGAACTTGGCGCACAGGGCGTCGGCCTCGCCCAGGGTGGTCAGCGGGCCGACCGTGATCGGGTCGGTGACCATGCCGGACTCGGAGCGCTTCACCAGGTCGACCTGGTTGGCCTGGTCCTCGACCGACAGGTTCCGGTGCAGGACGCCGACGCCGCCCTGGCGGGCCATGGCGATCGCCATCCGGGCCTCGGTGACCTTGTCCATCGCGGCGGAGAGCAGCGGGATGTTGACGCGCACGTTCCGGGAGACCCGCGAGGAGGTGTCGACCTGGTTCGGCAGCACCTCGGAGGCCCCGGGCAGCAGCAGGACGTCGTCGAACGTGAGCCCGAGCATGGCGAACTTCTCGGGTACGCCTGCGGCGTTGTAAGACATTTCGGGGGTACCTTCCGTGGCCGGCCTTTTGATCCGCACACGCCCTGAGGGTGGGGACGCGTTCATCGCTCACTCGCGCAGACCGCCGAAAGCCGGGTGGACTTTGGAGGATCCTCCAGGGGAACCCCGTTCGCACCCGTGAAACTTTGGCAACCTGCCCAGGCGCCGATACCCCATGGTACTGGCACCGGGATCGTGGTCCTCGTGTGCCCTTGACAACACCCGCCGCCCGTGAGCCATTCCGGCCACTCCCGGGGACAGGGTCAGGAGGACTCCTCCGCGAGCGCCCGCAGCCGGCTCAGGGCCCGGTGCTGCGCCACCCGGACGGCCCCCGGCGACATCCCCAGCACCTCGCCGGTCTCCTCGGCGGACAGCCCGGCCGCCACCCGCAGCAGCACCAGCTCGCGCTGACGGGCCGGCAGGTTGGAGAGCAGTTCCTTGGCCCAGGCCGCGTCACTGCTCAGCAGCGCCTGCTCCTCCGGGCCGAGGGCCTCGTCCGGCACCTCCGGCAGGTCGTCCTGCGGGACCACCGTCGAGGCGGGCCCGCGCATCGCGGCCCGCTGCAGGTCGGCGATCTTGTGCGCGGCGATGCCGTAGACGAAGGCCTCGAACGGCCGCCCCTGGTCCTTGTACCGCGGCAGCGCGCACAGCACGGCGACGCACACCTCCTGCGCGATGTCGTCCACGTGGTGCCGGGCCCCGCCGGGCAGCCGGACCAGCCGGCCCCGGCAGTACCGCAGCGCCAGCGGGTGGACGTACGCGAGCAGCGCGTCGATGGCCGGGCCCTCGCCACGGACGGCGGCCGCGACCAGCTCGCCCACCAGCGGCGACCCGCCGCCCCCGAGCACGGGCGGACGGTCGGGGCCGACGTCACCGCCGGCGGCCGCACCCGCCCGGCCCGTTCCGGCGTACGACGGATCGGAACCCGGACCGGAGGGCTCGGCCTCCACCGGGTCCGCCTGGTCGGCCGCACCGGCGACGTCGTCACGCATCGGTCCATGGTGCCTGGTCGAACGGGAAAACGCGGCACCGCGTCCGGAGTTGTGCACCGGAACGTTATGCGCTGCGGTACCGCGCGGCGTGCCGCCGCGCACCACCGGCCCCTCCTGCACCGTGCCGCCTCCCGCCCCGCCGCCGTCGGTGGTCCCGTCCGCCGCGCCGTCCGCCGAGTGTCCTGCGGCTGCGTGGTTCGCCGCAGTGCCTGTCCGCTGGTCCCCGAGGTGCTCCACCACTCCATGGTGCAACCTCGGGACCGCGACGTCACACGCCCGTGCGGCACCCGTTCCCGGAAACACCGGCGGCGCGCCTGGGCCGGCGGCGCCGCCTGCGGTCAGCGGACCAGGCCCCAGCGGAAACCCAGCGCCACCGCGTGGGCGCGGTCCGAGGCCCCGAGCTTCTTGAACAGGCGCCGGGCGTGGGTCTTGACGGTGTCCTCGGAGAGGAACAGCTCGCGGCCGATCTCGGCGTTGCTGCGGCCGTGGCTCATGCCCTCCAGCACCTGGATCTCACGCGCCGTCAGGGTCGGCGCCGCGCCCATGTCGGGGCTGCGCAGCCGGCGCGGGGCGAGCCGCCAGGTCGGGTCGGCGAGGGCCTGGGTGACGGTGGCCCGCAGCTCGGCGCGCGAGGCGTCCTTGTGCAGGTACCCGCGGGCGCCGGCGGCGACCGCGAGGGCGACGCCGTCGAGGTCCTCGGCGACGGTGAGCATGATGATGCGCGCGCCCGGGTCGGCGGACAGCAGCCGCCGGACCGTCTCGACCCCGCCGAGGCCGGGCATCCGGACGTCCATCAGCACGAGATCGGAGCGGTCCGCCACCCAGCGGCGGAGGACCTCCTCCCCGTTCGTCGCGGTGGTGACCCGGTCCACACCGGGTACGGTCGCGACGGCGCGGCGAAGCGCCTCGCGGGCGAGCGGGGAATCGTCGCAAACGAGAACGGAAGTCATGACCGTCGTCCTCCGCAGCTGATCCGCGTCACGTTGAGCCTCCTGGCTGGTACGAACCTCTCCGACACGGCCGATCGGCGACAGAGCCCGTGCTGATCGCCTCAACTTCCCCGCGATCGTTCCCGACGTCCGGCGCCCGCTAACCGCCTCCGCACTTCCAACGACCGTCACTCGAATGAGTTACGGCCTTCAGGGCCATCTCCACCACTGTACGTGGCCAACCCGTTACCGATCAGCCGCATCGCGGTGCACACGCCGCACTTTTGTGCAGCTCGCGCGCGGTCGGCGTGCGACCCGCACACCGGTGCGGGGCTCCGTGCGCCCCTCGGGCCACCCGATTGCCACGTCCACGTCTGCGGAAGTCCATGCCCACTTCGCCCGTTTTTATAGCTTTCGTATGGTCATTGACTGTTGTGCCACTCTGTGGGTGACTTGTCCATGGAGTTGCCTTAAGTCATATTTCCAGGTGTCCACACCAGTGCATCGACGCCCCGCCACGCCCGCAGCGAGCTCCGCTCGGGCCGGCCCGCGGCCGACGAGCCTCTGAAGGGAATGAGCCATGGCAGATTTCTCCCGCCTCCCCGGTCCCAACGCGGACCTCTGGGACTGGCAGCTCTCCGCAGCCTGCCGTGGCGTGGACAGCTCGCTCTTCTTCCACCCCGAGGGCGAACGCGGGGCCGCGCGGAGCTCGCGCGAGGCCAGCGCCAAGGAGGTCTGCACGCGCTGCCCCGTGATCGCCGAGTGCGCGGCGCACGCACTGGCGGTCCGCGAGCCGTACGGCGTCTGGGGCGGGATGACCGAGGACGAGCGCGAGGAGCTGCTCGGCCGCTCGCGGCACCGGCTGGTGGAGGTCCCACTGGTCGCGCCGACGGTCGCCCGGCATTAGCGCCACGCCGCCGCCGCGCCGTGAAGAAACGTTTCTTCGCGGCGCTTCAGGCCCTCCAGCCCGGTGACCCTGCGTCAGTGGACCCCGGCGGCCCCCGCGAGCCGCTCCAGCATCAGCGCCACGGCCGGCACCTCGGCCAGGTCCGGCAGGGTCAGTGCGACCACCTGCCGCACCGCCGGCGCCCCCGAGGCCGTCCGCACCGGCGCCGTCGACACCCCGTCAGGCCGCACCGACTCCAGCGCCAGCCGCGGCAGCACCGCCACCCCCAGCCCGGCCGCCACCAGGCCGACCACCGCCGGGTAGTCGTCCGTCGCGAAGTCGATCCGGGGCTCGAAGCCCGCCCCGGCGCACAGCTCCACCAGGTGCCCGCGGCACTGCGGGCAGCCCGCGATCCACTGCTCCCCCGCCAGCTCGGCCAGCTCCACCGCGCCGCCGCGCCCCGCCAGCGGGTGCGCGGCCGGCAGCAGGCCCACCAGCGGGTCGTCCAGCAGCGGCGTGACCACCAGGTCGGACCAGTCGGTGCCGGCGCTCAGCTGCTGCGCCTCCAGGTTCGCCTCGGCCCGCGCCTCGCGCGGCGTGCCGTGCGCGGGCACCGGCAGGACGGCGGCGCCCTCGGACTGCGGGTAGCGGAAGGCCAGCGCGATCTCGCACTCGCCGCCGCGCAGCATCGCCAGCGACTCCGGCGGCTCCGCCTCGACCAGCGACACGCGCACCCCCGGATGGGTGTCCCGCAGGCGGGCGACGGCGGGCGGCACCAGGGTGGAACTCGCGGTGGGGAAGGACACCAGCCGCACCCGTCCGGCCCGCAACCCGGCGATGGCCGCGACCTCCTCCTCGGCCGCCGACAGCCCGGCCAGGATCCCGGTGGCGTGCTTGAGGAGCACCCGTCCGGCCTCGCTCAGCTGCATGCCCCGGCCCGAACGGACCACCAGCGGGGTGTCCACGGACTTCTCCAGGGCCTTCATCTGCTGGCTGATGGCGGGCTGCGTGCAGCCCAGCTCGCGGGCGGCGGCGGAGAAGGAGCCGGTGCGGGCGACGGCACGCAGGACGCGCAGGTGGCGGGCCTCGATCATGCCTCAGTTATAAGGCAATCTTTGCCGAAGACAAAATTCCACTGATAGTTGAGTCTTCAAGCGGAATCCAGGCCCTGGCCCGAACGCCGGAGGCCCGGCCCGCCTCCCAGGATGGGGGCGGACCGGGCCTCCGGTCTACTTCAGGGGCCTCAGTGCGAGTGGCCGTGGCCACCGTGCGAGTGACCGTGACCGGCCTCGGCGGCCTCCTCCTTCTTCTCCACCACGAGGGTCTCGGTGGTGAGCAGCAGCGAGGCGATCGAGGCGGCGTTCTCCAGGGCGGAGCGGGTGACCTTGACCGGGTCGATGACGCCGGCCTTCACCAGGTCGCCGTACTCGCCGGTGGCCGCGTTGTAGCCCTGGCCGGCCTCCAGCTCGGCGACCTTGGAGGTGATGACATAGCCCTCCAGGCCGGCGTTCTGGGCGATCCAGCGCAGCGGCTCGTGCAGCGCCTTGCGGACCACGGCGACACCGGTGGCCTCGTCGCCCGACAGGCCCAGGCCGCCGTCCAGCACCTTGGCGGCGTGCACCAGGGAGGCGCCACCGCCGGCGACGATGCCCTCCTCGACCGCGGCACGGGTCGCCGAGATGGCGTCCTCCAGGCGGTGCTTGCGCTCCTTCAGCTCCACCTCGGTGGCGGCGCCGACCTTGATGACGCAGACGCCGCCGGCCAGCTTGGCCAGGCGCTCCTGCAGCTTCTCGCGGTCCCAGTCGGAGTCGGTGCCGGCGATCTCGCCCTTGATCTGGGCGACGCGGCCGGCCACGGCCTCGGCGTCGCCGGCGCCCTCGACGATCGTGGTCTCGTCCTTGGTGATGGTCACGCGGCGGGCGCTGCCCAGCACGTCCAGACCGGCCTGGTCGAGCTTGAGGCCGACCTCCTCGGAGATCACGGTGCCGCCGGTCAGGGTGGCCAGGTCGCCGAGGATCGCCTTGCGGCGGTCGCCGAAGCCCGGGGCCTTGACGGCGACGGCGTTGAAGATGCCGCGGATCTTGTTCAGGACCAGGGTCGACAGCGCCTCGCCGTCGACGTCCTCGGCGATGATCAGCAGCGGCTTGGAGGCACCGCCCTGCAGGATCTTCTCCAGCAGCGGCAGCAGCTCCTGGATCGAGGAGATCTTGCCCTGGTGGATCAGGATGTACGGGTCCTCCAGGACCGCCTCCTGCCGCTCCGCGTCGGTGACGAAGTACGGCGACAGGTAGCCCTTGTCGAACTGCATGCCCTCGGTGAACTCGAGCTCCACGCCGAAGGTGTTCGACTCCTCGACGGTGATGACACCGTCCTTGCCGACCTTGTCGATCGCCTCGGCGATCAGCTCGCCGACCTGGGTGTCCTGGGCGGAGAGGGACGCGACGGCGGCGACGTCGTCCTTGCCCTCGATCTCGCGGGCCACCGAGAGCAGGTGCTCGGAGACGGCGGCGACGGCCTTGTCGATGCCCTTCTTCAGGGCGGCCGGGCCGGCGCCGGCGGCGACGTTGCGCAGACCCTCGTTGACCAGGGCCTGGGCCAGCACGGTGGCGGTGGTGGTGCCGTCGCCCGCGACGTCGTTGGTCTTGGTGGCGACCTCCTTGACGAGCTGCGCGCCAAGGTTCTCGTACGGGTCGTCCAGCTCGACCTCACGGGCGATGGTGACACCGTCGTTGGTGATGGTCGGGGCGCCGAACTTCTTGTCGATGACGACGTTGCGGCCCTTGGGGCCGATGGTCACCTTGACGGTGTCGGCCAGCTTGTTGACACCGCGCTCCAGCGAGCGGCGGGCGTCCTCGTCGAACTGCAGGATCTTCGCCATGTTCCCTATTCCCTCGGGGCTGCGGCCGGCCCACCGGCCGCCGAACTACGTGAACCAACAACCACGCCCCGGGCCCCTGTCACTTGGGACACGGATCCGGGGCGGGTCGGAACGACTTACTTCTCGATGATGGCGAGAACGTCGCGGGCGGAGAGGACGAGGTACTCCTCGCCCTGGTACTTCACCTCGGTGCCGCCGTACTTCGAGTACAGGACGATGTCACCGACGGCGACGTCGAGCGGCAGACGCTGGCCGTCCTCGAAGCGGCCCGGGCCGACGGCCAGGACGACGCCCTCCTGGGGCTTCTCCTTGGCGGTGTCCGGGATAACCAGGCCGGAGGCCGTGGTGGTCTCGGCGTCGAGCGGCTGGACCACGATGCGGTCCTCGAGCGGCTTGATGGCAACCTTGCTGCTGGTGGTCACGTCCGAGCTCCCCTTCGGAGATTACGGGGTTTTCTAACGGGTAAGGGGCGAACCTGCGGACCTGCCGTCGCGGGGGTCAGGCACGCTTCTTCGCGTTAGCACTCCCCCGGTGGAGAGTGCCAAGGACGACCATAGGCCCGTGTTAGCACTCAGTCAACCAGAGTGCCAACGACGCGCCCCGCCGTCCCGGCCGGCGGACGCCCGGGCCCACCCGGTCCCGGTCCGGCGCGGCCGCCGGGGAACCGACCACCACCTGCCCCGACCGGCGAGAATGGCCCCGTGGACACCGAGAACCTCCAGCCGCTGCTGACCCCCGAGGGCCAGGACCTGCTCGCCGCGCTGCGCGAGTTCACACCCGAGGAGGAGCTCGCGCTGGCCACCCGGCTGCGGCGCGAGCACCCGGCCGACCTGGTGTCGGCGGCGTTCGGGCAGGCGCGGCTGCGCCAGCGCGCCCGCGCGAAGTTCGGGGCGGACGCCGACCTGATGTACTTCACGCCCAACGGCGTCGAGCAGTCCACCCGGCGCAGCGTCGCCGAGTGGCGCGCGCAGCGCTTCGCCGGGCTCGGGGTGCGCCGGCTCGCCGACCTGTGCTGCGGGATCGGCGGGGACGTCCTGGCGCTGGCCCGGGCCGGGATCGAGGTGCTGGCCGTCGACCGGGACCCGGCCGCCTGCGCGGCCACCGCCGCCAACGCCGCCGCGCTGGGCCTCACCGACCTGGTCGAGGTGCGCTGCGCGGACGTCGCCGACGTGGACGTCACCGGCTACGACGCGGTGTTCACCGACCCGGCGCGGCGCACGGCGCGCGGCCGGGTGTTCGACCCGGAGGCGTACGCCCCCCCGCTCTCCTGGGCGATCGAGGCCGGCCGCCGGACCCCGGTCGGCGCCCTGAAGGTCGCGCCGGGCATCCCGCACGACGCCGTCCCCGAGGACGCCGAGGCCGAATGGGTCTCCGACCACGGGGACGTCAAGGAGGCGGTGCTCTGGTTCGGCACCAAGGCCGCCCACCCGCACCGCGCGACCCTGCTGCCGCACGCCGCGAGCCTCACCGGCGGCGACCTGCCCGACCCCGCGGCCGGGCCGGTCGGCCGCTACCTGTACGAGCCGGACGGCGCCGTGATCCGCGCCCACCTGGTGGCCGAGGTGGCCGAGCAGGTGGGCGGGCGGCTGATCGACCCGAAGATCGCCTACCTGACCTCGGACGAGCTGGTCCCCACGCCGTACGCGCACGCCTTCGAGCTGACCGACGTGCTGCCCTTCCACATCAAGAAGCTGAAGGCCCTGCTGCGCGAGCGCGGGGTCGGCACGGTGGTGATCAAGAAGCGCGGGATGGCGATCACCCCGGAGGAACTGCGCCGCCAGCTCAAGCCCTCCGGGCCGAACTCCGTCACGGTCATCCTCAGCCGCACGGACGACGGCCCGCTGATGATGCTCGGTCAGCCGGTCTGAGCGGCCGGGCCCCGAGTCGGACCGGAGGACCGGTCGGCTACGCGGGCGGCTGGACGTAGTCGTCCAGCCGGGCCACCGAGAAGCCCTGTTCCTGGATCCGGGCCAGCAGTTCGCCGAACATCTGGGTCATCGTGGCGCCCTTGAGCTCCTTCGGGCCGCGGAAGTGGGCCAGGATGATGTCGCCGGGCTTCAGTTTCTTGTCCCCCGACTGGTACTGCATGTCGTGGATCTGCATCGACTCGCGCCACAGCACGATCGCCCGCGGACCGCACTCCTGCACCGAGGTGTTGAGCGTCGGCGTGTTGGCGCCGTCCCCGAACGGCGGGCGGAACAGCAGCGGCGCGGTGCCGTACTGCTGGGTGAGCGCGGCCTGGTCGTCGCAGATCTCGGACTTCTGCTTCTCCGGCGAGAGCTTGCTCATCACCGGGTGGGTGACGGTGTGGTTCTGGATGTGGTTGCCGAGCGCCTGGAGCGGCTTGAAGTAGCCGTAGTCGTTCTTGACGATGTCCTTGGTCAGGAACATCGTGATCGGCACCTTGAGGTCGGTCAGCATCTCGACGAACTTCGGGTCCTTCTCGGCGCCGTCGTCGATGGTGACGAAGACGACCTTGTCGCTCGTCTTCACCTCGCTGAACACCGGCACGGTGCCGGTCCGTTCGAGCTTGATCGGCTTGTCGGCGGGCGGCGCGGGGGCCGGGGCCAGCGGCTTGAGGTTCCACTTCGCCCAGGCCGCGTCGCCCGCGGCCTGGGACGCCGCGGGCGTGCTCGCCGCGGCGGTCGGCGCGGCGCCGCCGGGGGGCTGGCCCCCGGCCGGGGCCGTGCTCGTGGGTGCCGGGGCGGCCGCGCCGTCCCCGTTGCCGCCGCACCCGGTGGCGAGGGCCAGCAGGGCCAACGCCCCCGCCGCGCACGCCTTGGTCCTGTTCCGCCCGTCCTGCTTCACCGCACCGCGCTCCTGGTCCCGTCCACCGTTTCTCAGCTATGCACGGTAGCGGCCGGGCGGGCGGTTCCCGGACCGCCCTACTCGACGTGCTCGCTGACGAAGGACCAGCGGTGCACCGGACGGCCGAGCAGTTCGGCCGGCGGCTCGGCGACGGGCACCGGCTCGCCGCTCCACCAGGCGATCAGCAGCACGCGCCCGCCGGGGGCGCCGAACAGTTCGAGGCGCTCCAGCCCGGCCGAGCCGCGCAGCGCCGGGATCGCCGTCTCCCGTGCCCAGGACGCGAGTCCGGCCCCGCGACCGTCGGCCGCGCGGGCCTCCCACATCATGGCGACGGTCACGCGGCACCGCCGCCGAGGGCCTCGTACGCCTGGCCGTGGACGTCGCCGTGGTGGTGGTCCGCGGCCGGAACGTGGACGTCGGTGACGGGCAGCGAGGAGTCCGCCGACAGGTCGAAGGCGGACGGCGCGCGGTCGCGCCACACCATCTCGGAGCCCAGCGCGGCCACCATCGCGCCGTTGTCGGTGCACAGCCCCGGGCGCGGCACCCGCAGCCGGATCCCGGCCCGGTCGCAGCGCTGCTGGGCCATCTCGCGCAGCCGCGAGTTGGCCGCGACCCCGCCACCGATCATCAGGTGGTCGACGCCGTTGTCCCTGCACGCCTTGACGGCCTTGCGGGTGAGCACGTCGGTGACCGCCTCCTGGAAGGACGCCGCCACGTCGGCGATCGGCACCTCCTCGCCGGCCCGGCGCTTGGCCTCCACCCAGCGGGCGACGGCGGTCTTCAGGCCGGAGAAGGAGAAGTCGTACGCGGGGTCGTTCCTGCTGCTCAGCCCGCGCGGGAAGTCGATCGCCTTGGGGTCGCCCTCGCGGGCCGTGCGGTCGACGATCGGGCCGCCGGGGAAGCCCAGGCCGAGCACCCGGGCCACCTTGTCGAAGGCCTCGCCGGCCGCGTCGTCGATGGTCGCGCCGAGCGGGCGGACGTCGGTCGTGATGTCCTCGCTGAGCAGCAGCGAGGAGTGCCCGCCGGAGACCAGCAGCGCCATCGTGGGCGAGGGCAGCCGGCCGTGCTCCAGCTGGTCGACGCAGATGTGCGAGGCGAGGTGGTTGACCCCGTACAACGGCTTGTCCAGCGCCCAGGCGTACGCCTTCGCGGCACTGACGCCGACCAGCAGCGCGCCGGCCAGGCCGGGGCCCGCCGTCACGGCGATGCCGTCGAGGTCGCTCGCCTTGACCCCGGCGGTGTCCAGGGCACGCTGGATGGTCGGCACCATCGCCTCGAGGTGGGCCCGGCTGGCGATCTCCGGGACGACGCCGCCGAAGCGGGCGTGGTCGTTGACGCTGGAGGCGACCGCGTCGGCCAGCAGCGTGGTGCCGCGCACGATGCCGACGCCGGTCTCGTCGCAGGAGGTCTCGATGCCGAGGACGAGCGGTTCGTCAGCCATGGCGGGTGTCCTCAATGTCCTTCGGGTCGGTGCTGTCGGTGCTGGGGTGGTCGAGGCGCATCACCAGCGCGTCGACGTTGGCGGGCTGGTAGTAGCCGCGCCGGATGCCCACCGGCTGGAAGCCGTGGCGCTCGTACAGCCGCTGGGCGCGCGGGTTGTCCACCCGCACCTCCAGCAGCAGTTCGGCGCAGCCGCGCCGGGCGGACTCCCGGATCAGGTCGGTGAGCAGCGCCGCGCCGAGGCCGGCGCCCTGGTGGCGCCCGTCGACGGCGATGGTCTGGACGTCGCCCTCGCCGGCGATCGCCATGAGTCCGGCGTAGCCGACGATCGTGCCGTCCGCGGCGGTGGCCACGGTGTAGTGACGGGTGCCGCCGGGGTGGGTCTCGGCCAGCTCGGACCAGTACATCCCGTGGGACCAGGCGTCCTCGGGGAAGAGCCGCAGCTCCAGTTCCATCACCGGCTCGATGTCCCACCAGCGCATCGGGCGCAGGGTGGTGCCGTGGTTCACGCCGGGAGCACCGCCTTGCCCCCCAGAACGGTCTTGTAGGCGGCCGGCACCTGGGCGTCGGGGCGGCGCAGGTACAGCGGGACGTTCGGCAGCAGCTCGCGCCCGGCGGCCAGTTCGGCGGCGGCGAAGCCGGCCAGGGCGCCGGCCGAGACGTGCTCGGGGCCGTGCGCGCCGGGGAAGGCGTCGGGGTAGAGCAGCGCGCCGGCGCCGACCGAGCGCGGCTGCGGCGACAGCTCGGCCGGGCGGTCCACGCCGGGGCCCCCGGTGCGGCGGCCGTCGGCGTCGTAGGAGGCCCAGTAGACCTCCTTGCGGCGCGCGTCGGTGGCCACCGTGAACGGCTGCCCGGCCAGGCCCTCCGCGCGCGCCCGGAACGCGATCGCGTCCAGGGTGCAGACGCCGTGCACCGGCAGGCCCAGCGCGTGGCCGAGCGCGGCGGCGGTCACCAGGCCGACCCGCAGGCCGGTGTACGGGCCGGGGCCGACGCCGACCGCGATGCCGGTGAGCTGGTGCTTGTCGACGCCGGCCGTCCGCAGCACCCGGTCGATGGCGGGCAGGAGCAGCTCGCCGTGGCGCCGGGCGTCGACCTGGTCGGTCTCGGCGAGGACGGCCGTGCCGTCGTGGACGGCGGCGGTGACGGCGGGGGTAGCGGTGTCGAACGCGAGCAGCAGCACGGGTCAAGGTTAGACCGAGGTTGGGCCGACCGACTGATCGAGAGGGCGTACCGGTGCGGAACACACGTCCGAGCCGCTGCGGAGCGGCCCGGGGGACCTGGCACGATTAGGGCGGTACGTACAGCGGACGGCGGCAGGAGCGGCAGTGGCGAAGATGGGTCCTGGAGTGGTGGTCACGGGGCTGACCCTGGGAGCCCTGGCGGTCGTGAGCCTGCTGGCCTTCCAGGCGAACGGTGCCCAGGACCGCGCGGGCGCCGCCCGGCCGACCGCCACCGCGACGGCCGGCGGCCCCGCCACCTCGGCGGCGCCGAGCGTGACCCCGACCCCGACGGCACCGACGCTGCCGGCCTCCTCGGGCACCGGCACCCGGGTCGTCTACTCGGTCTCCAGCCACTACGTGTGGCTGATCGAGCCGAAGAAGAACCCGCAGGTGGTCGCGGCGTTCCCGGTCACCCCGGGCACGGTCGAGCCGACCCCCGGCGCGTACCCGGTGTACAGCCGCACGGCCACCACCACCGGGACCGACGGCAAGCAGATCGAGCACGTGGTGCGCTTCGCGCAGCAGAACGGCGTGGTGTTCGGCTTCAGCGCGGCGGTGGACGGCGCGACGCCGAGCGCCGACCCCAAGGCCAAGACCGGCGGCATCCGCAGCTCCCGCCCGGACGGTCAGCTGCTGTGGGACTTCGCGCCGAAGGACACCAAGGTGGTCGTGGTCGCCTGAGGCGCGTCCGACCCTGAACCCTCCGACCCTGAACCCGTCCGGCCGGACCCGGCCGACCGGCGCCGTCAGGCCGCGCGGGGCGCGTCCGCCTCGGCGTCGTCGGCCCGGCGCGGCGCCGGTTCGGGCGGGGTGGACACCGCCTCGGCCGCGGCGCACGCGGCCAGCAGGGCCCGCATCGGCTCCCCCGGAGCTCGACGGGCGGACTCTCCGGCCCCGGCGGTGCGCACGGCGCGCTCCGGGGCGGGGGTGGTGCTCGACATGGCGCCTCCCTAGTTAGGCAGACCTAACCGCAGCACCCATCCCATCACGCCCGGCGCCCCCCTCGCAACACTTTCCCGACAGCCTGTCGGCAAACGGGCGCCGACACCACCGGCCGACCCGACGGCCCGTCACGCCAGCTTCGCCAGCTCGACGTCCTCCCAGCGCGCCCCGATGCCGGTCAGCAGCACCCGGCGCGGATCGTGGTCGTCGCCGGCGGTGTCGCCGATCGCCCGCTCGATCCGCACCTCCAGACGGTCCTCGGACAGCCGCTCGACCTTGCCCTCGCCCCACTCGACCACGACCACCGACTCCGGCAGCGACACGTCGAGGTCGAGGTCCTCCATCTCGTCCAGGTCGCCGCCCAGCCGGTACGCGTCCACGTGCACCAGGGCCGGACCGCCCACGAGCGACGGGTGGACCCGGGCGATCACGAAGGTCGGCGAGGTCACCGCGCCGCGCACCTGCAGGCCCTCGCCCAGGCCCCGGGTCAGCGTCGTCTTCCCCGCGCCCAGCTCACCCGAAAGGAGCACCAGGTCCCCCGGCCTCAGCAGCGCGGCCAGCTCCCGGCCGAGACGGCCCATCCGCTCCGGGGTGGGGACGGTGAGAGTGGCGTGCGAGCCCATGCGCGTGTCTTGCCCTTCGGTCCGTACCGGGCGCGCCGACCACCGGGCGCCCCCGCTACCGTGCCACATCCGCGGCCCGGAGCGCGCCGGGACCCCGGGCCGGGCGCGGGGTCCCTCGGGCCCGGGCCGGGCCGGGCCTCAGGGGCGCGGGCCTGTGCCCCTCAGACCGGGTCGAGGACGGACGGCGGCGGCTCGGCGGCCCCGCCGAAGGCTGCGGCCCGCCTCAGCAGCGCGGCCAGGTGCCGGTCCACCAGCTCCGGGTGCTCCAGCATCACCAGGTGACCGGCGCCCTCGACGATCATCAGCTCGGCGCCGGGCAGCTGCTCGGCCATCGCCTCGCTGTGCGCGGGCGGCGTCAGGAGGTCCTTGGTGCCGGCCAGCACCAGCGCCGGCAGGCCGCGCAGGGCCGCCAGCGCGGCGGTCTTCTCGTGCACGCCGAACACCGGGTAGAACTCGGCGACGACGTCGATCGGCGTGGCGTCCAGCATCTGCTCGGCGAAGCGCACGACGCCCGGGTCGACGTCCTTCGAACCGAACGAGAACCTCCGGTAGAACACCGCCGCCACGTCCGAGCCGAACCGGCGGGTCGCCTCCACCAGCTCCACCTGACGGCCCAGCAGCTTCACCACCCCGGGCGCGACGCGCTTGAACAGCTTCGCGCCCGCCGACGGCAAGCCCAGGCTGACCTGGTCCCAGTTCCCCGCCAGCGTGCCCACCAGCGCCACGCCGGCCACGCGCTCGCGGAACAGCTCCGGGTGCTGGTCGGCCAGCGCCATCACCGTCATGCCGCCCATCGAGTGGCCCACCAGCACCAGCGGCCCGGTCGGCGCGACGGCGTCGATCACCGCCTTGAGGTCCCCGCCCAGCTGGTCGATGCTCGCGGGCTCCCCGGCCCGGAAGGAGCGGGAGCGCTCCGACCGGCCGTGGCTGCGCTGGTCCCAGAAGACCAGCCGCAGGCCGTCGCGCAGGGCGGCGCGCTGGAAGTGCCAGCTGTCCTGGTTCAGGCAGTAGCCGTGGCTGAAGACCACGGTCAGCGGCTCCGGCCCGTCGCCACCGGACGCGTCGGGGGCCTCGGGGGCGTCCCAGCCGGTGCCGTCCAGCTCGACGTACAGCTCGGTGCCGTCCGGCGCGGCCACCGTCCGCGGGCGCCCGCGCAGCGAGCCGTACGGCGCACCGGCGTCCAGCTCGGCCCGGGCCCGGCGGCGGGTCGCCCGGCCGACCGTCAGCCGTTCTATCGCCACGCCGGCCGCGGCACCCGCCGCCAGCACGCCGACCGAGATCCCGATCACGCCCGCCCGGCTCACCCCGGACGCCGCCTTCGCGACCGCCTCGACCGGGCCGTCGGGCTCCGTCATGCGCGGACCGTGCCGTCCAGGTGACGCCGCGGCACCCGGGCGCCGATCCGGGTCACGATCTCGTACGCGATGGTGCCGCAGGCCCGGGCCCAGTCCTCCGCGGTCGGCTCACCGCGCTCGCCGTTGCCGAACACCAGCACCTCGTCGCCGACCTGCGGGGTGTCCCCCCCGAGGTCCACGACGAACTGGTCCATCGCCACCCGGCCCGCCACGGTGCGCCACTTGCCGCCGATCTGCACCGGCCCGGTGCCGCTCCCGTGCCGCGGGACGCCGTCGCCGTAGCCCACCGGGACGAGCCCCAGGGTGGTCGGCCCCGGGGTGGTGTAGTGGTGGCCGTAACTGACCCCGTGCCCGCCCGGCACGTGCTTCACCAGCGCCAGCCGCGCCGTCAGCGACATCACCGGGCGCAGCCCGAAGTCGGCCGGGGAACCCACCTCGGGCACCGGCGACAGCCCGTACGCGGCCAGGCCCGTGCGGACCAGGTCGAAGTGCGACTCCGGCAGCAGCAGCGCGGCCGGCGAGTTCGCCAGGTGCCGCACCTCGGGGCGCAGCCCGGCGGCCTCCGCGTACGCCAGTGCGGTGTGGAAGGCGTCCAGCTGGGCCCGGATCGACGGGTGTCCGGGCTCGTCCGCGGCGGCGAAGTGCGACCAGACGCCGACGACCGTGAGAAGCCCCTCGGCCTCGGCGCGGCGGGCGGCGTCGACCAGGGCCGGCCAGTCGTGCGGCTGGCAGCCGTTGCGGCCGAGGCCGGTGTCGGCCTTCAGGTGCACGCGGGCCCGGATGCCGGTCTCGCGGACCGCGGGGAGCAGCTCGTCGAGCGCCCACCGGCCGCTGACCGAGATGTCCAGGTCGGAGAGGAGCGCCTGCCGCCAGGGCCCGCCCGGCGTCCACAGCCAGCACAGGATGCGGGCCTGCTCCGGGCGGATGCCCGCGGCACGCAGCGCCAGCGCCTCCTCCGGCGTCGCGCAGCCCAGCCACCCGACCCCGTTCGCGACCGCTTCCCGGGCACACGCGACCGCGCCGTGGCCGTAGGCATCCGCCTTGACCGCGAGCATCACCGCCGCGCTTGCGACGCGTTCGCGCAGCGCGGCGAGGTTGCCGCGCAGGGCGCCCAGATCGATGGTCGCCTCGGCCCGTACGCCGTCGGTGAGGGTGGCCGAGCCGGCCGTCTTCGCAGTTGTCATCAGGGTCAGTCTCCCAGACGTCCCGGAGTCCTCGCCGAACGCCCCGTCGGCGCGGCGCCCCACGGCCGCCGTCCATCCGCTGCTTCGACCTGCACCGGACCGGCTCTCCGCTACCACGGACGCCCCACCCCCCGCCCCCGGTTCCCCTGCCCGGGAGGCCCCCACGCACCCGGGAATCCGGCTCCGCAGCTGTCCGATCGCCCCGTCCCCGGTCGGCACGAGCGCGCCCGGCGGGCTACCCCTCCCGGACGTTCCGCCAGGCCACCGGGAGTGCCTCGGCGATTGCCAGGGCTGTCGTCGGGGCGGCCGGGGTGCCTGCCGCGTGGCGGCCGGCCAGGCCGTGGAGGTAGGCGGCGGCGGAGGCGGCGTCCAGTGCGGGAAGGCCGGCGGCGAGGAGGGAGCCGGCCAAGCCGGCCAGGACGTCGCCGCTGCCGGCGGTCGCCAGCCAGGAGGTGCCGGTCGGGTTGACGCGGACCGCGCCGCCGGGGTCGGCGATCACCGTCGTGGAGCCCTTGAGCAGGACGGTCGCCCGGTAGGCGGCGGCGAGGCGGCGAGCGGTGGTCAGCCGGGTGGCGGCGAGGTCGTCGGCGGCCGGGGGCGGTGTGCCGTCGGCGCCGGCGAGCAGGCGGGCGGCCTCGCCGGTGTGCGGGGTGAGCAGGGTGGGCGCGGTGCGGCCGGCGAGGGCGGCCGGGCCGAGGCGGCCGAGTTCGGTCAGCCCGTCGGCGTCGACCAGCACTGGCACGTCGCTCGCGAGCGCCTCGGCGAGGGTCTGCCGGGCGCTCTCGCCGCCACCGGGGCCCACCACCCAGGACTGGACCCGTCCGGCGCCGTGCGGCCCGCCCTCGGTGACGAGCGTCTCGGGGAAGCGCCGCACGACCTCCTCGGCCGCCGCGCCGACGTACCGGACGGCGCCCGCGCCGCCACGCAGGGCCGCGGCGACGGCCAGCACCGCCGCGCCGGGGTACGTCGCCGAGCCCGCCGCCACGCCGACGACTCCGCGCCGGTACTTGTCGCTCTCGGCACCCGGCTCGGGCAGCAGCGCCGCCACGTCCGCGTGCTGGAGGGCGGTCACGTCCGCCTCCGGCAGGTCCAGCCCGATCCCGACGAGCTGGATGGTCCCCGCGTACGAGGCGCCCGGGTCGATCAGCAGGCCCGGCTTGTACGTGCCGAAGCACACCGTGACGTCGGCGCGCAGCGCGGCGCCCGGCACCTCCCCGGTGTCGGCGTCGACCCCGCTCGGCAGGTCGACGGCCACGACCAGCCCGCGCCGGGAGGCCTGCGCGTAGGGCAGCGCCCCGGCCCGCAGCCCACCGCGGCCGCCGATGCCGACGATCCCGTCCAGCACCAGGTCCGCGCGCGAGAAGTCGGCGAGGCCGACTTCCTGCTCCACCACCGCCCGTCCGCCCGCCGCCCGCAGCGCCGCGAGCCCGCCCGCGTGCACCCGTTCGGGCGTGAGCAGCACCGCCGTCGCCCGCGCGCCGCGCCGGGCCAGCGCCGCCGCCGCGTACAGGGCGTCACCCCCGTTGTCCCCGCTGCCCGCGAGCACCACCACCCGGCTGCCGTACACCCGGCCCCGGCGGCCCGTCAGCAGCCGCGCGCACGTGGCCGCGAGCCCAGCGGCCGCCCGCTGCATGAGCGTCCCGTCCGGCAGGCGCCCCATCAGCTCCGCCTCGGCGGCCCGGACCACTTCAACGCGATGAGCGTGACGCATGCGCAGATCCCTTCGGCAGTCGGCCACCCCGGTCGGCTGGCCCGGTCGGCTACCCCCGACGCTAGCCCGCCACCGCGCCCCGGGAACACGAACGGCGCCCCTGCGGCAGGGCACAGCCACCGCAGGGACGCCGATCCGGGCCGGACGCCTACTCGACCGTGACGGACTTCGCCAGGTTCCGCGGCTGGTCGACCTCGTGGCCCTTGGCCGTGGCCAGCTCGCAGGCGAAGACCTGGAGCGGGACGGTGGACACCAGCGGCTGGAGCAGCGTCGGCGTGGCCGGGATGCGGATCAGGTGGTCGGCGTACGGCACGACCGCCTCGTCGCCCTCCTCGGCGATCACGATCGTCCGGGCGCCACGGGCGCGGATCTCCTGGATGTTGGAGACGATCTTGTCGTGCAGGATCGAGCGCCCGCGGGGCGAGGGCACGACCACGACGACCGGCAGCCCCTCCTCGATGAGCGCGATCGGGCCGTGCTTCAGCTCGCCGGCCGCGAAGCCCTCGGCGTGCATGTAGGCGAGCTCCTTGAGCTTGAGCGCGCCCTCCAGGGCCACCGGGAAGCCGACGTGGCGGCCGAGGAACAGCACCGAGCGGGCGTCGGCCAGCGAGCGGGCCAGCTCGCGCACCGGCTCCATCGTCTCCAGCACCTGCTCGACCTGCTTGGGCGCGTCGCCGAGCTCGCGGATGATCGTGAAGATCTCGTCGCCCCACTTGGTGCCGCGGACCTGGCCCAGGTACAGGGCGACCAGGTAGCAGGCGACCAGCTGGGTGAGGAACGCCTTGGTCGACGCGACGGCGACCTCGGGACCGGCGTGCGTGTACAGCACCGCGTCCGACTCGCGCGGGATCGTCGAGCCGTTGGTGTTGCAGATCGCCAGCACCTTGGCGCCCTGCTCGCGGGCGTGCCGCAGGGCCATCAGGGTGTCCATGGTCTCGCCGGACTGCGAGATCGCGATGACCAGCGTGCCCGGTCCCATGATCGGGTCGCGGTAGCGGAACTCCGAGGCGACCTCGACCTCGCAGGGGATGCGGGTCCAGTGCTCGATCGCGTACTTGGCGATCATGCCGGCGTGGAACGCGGTGCCGCAGGCCACGATGACGACCTTGTCGACGGAGCGCAGGTCGGCGTCCGAGATGCGCAGCTCGTCGAGGGTCAGCCGGCCGTCGGTGCCGATGCGGCCGAGGAGGGTGTCGGCGACGGCCTTCGGCTGCTCGGCGATCTCCTTGAGCATGAAGTAGTCGTAGCCGCCCTTCTCGGCGGCCGAGGCGTCCCAGTCGACGTGGTACTCGCGCACGTCGGCCGGAGTGCCGTCGAAGTTGGTGACGGTCACGCCGTCGCGGCGCAGCTCGACGACCTGGTCCTGGCCCAGCTCGACGGCCTCGCGGGTGTGCGCGATGAACGCGGCGACGTCCGAGGCGAGGAAGTTCTCGCCCTCGCCGCGCCCGACGACCAGCGGCGAGTTGCGGCGGGCGCCGACGACGACGTCCGGCATGTCGGCGTGCACGGCGACGAGGGTGAAGGCGCCGTCCAGCCGGCGGCAGACCACCCGCATGGCCTCGGCGAGGTCGCCCTGGTAGGCCTCGCCGAGCAGGTGCGCCACGACCTCGGTGTCGGTCTCGGAGCGCAGGGTGTGGCCGCGCTCGGCGATCTCGGCACGCAGCTGGGCGAAGTTCTCGATGATGCCGTTGTGCACGACGGCCACGCGGCCGTCGTCGTCCAGGTGGGGGTGGGCGTTGGCGTCCGTCGGGCCGCCGTGGGTGGCCCAGCGGGTGTGGCCGATGCCGGTGGTGCCGCCGGGCAGGGGGGACTCGGCGAGCGACTTCTCCAGGTTGGCGAGCTTGCCGGCCCGCTTGTCGGTGGCGAGGCTCCACTGCCCGTCGGAGCCCTGGACCTGCACGGCGACACCGGCCGAGTCGTAGCCCCGGTACTCCAGTCGCTGCAGGCCTGCGATTACTACGTCGAGGGCGGGCTGCGCGCCCACGTATCCAACAATTCCGCACATGCGTGCCAGCATAAGGGCGGGTCTGGGCCCGTTTTCCCACCTTTCGCGAACAGTGCGTGACCGACACCACAACCACCGTGAACGCCGCAACGGCTCACAATGGAGCATGTGCTGACCGAACTCTGTACGCGGGGCGCGACCACCTCCGGCCCGTCACCGTCCCCCTATGTGGACCTCAGCCGGGCCGAGTGGAGCGCCCTGCGCGAGCGTACGCCGCTGCCGCTGACCGCCGAGGAGGTGGAGCGGCTGCGCGGTCTCGGCACCGCCCTCGACCTGGACGAGGTCCGGGACGTCTACCTGCCGCTGTCCCGGCTGCTGAACCTGTACATCCACGCCACGCACGACCTGCGGGGCGCGCTGGGCACGTTCCTGGACACCCCGGACACCGAGCGCACCCGCACGCCGTTCATCATCGGCGTGGCCGGCTCCGTCGCGGTCGGCAAGTCGACCACCGCACGACTACTGCAGGCCCTGCTGGCCCGCTGGCCCGAGCACCCGCGGGTCGAACTGGTCACCACCGACGGCTTCCTGCTGCCCAACGCCGAGCTGCGCCGCCGGGGCCTGATGGCCCGCAAGGGCTTCCCCGAGTCCTACGACCGCCGTGCGCTGATGCGCTTCGTCGCGGACGTAAAGGCGGGCAAGGACCGCGTCAGCGCCCCGGTCTACTCGCACCTGGTGTACGACATCGTCCCGGACCAGCGGCTCACCGTGGAGCGCCCGGACATCCTGATCGTCGAGGGCCTGAACGTCCTCCAGCCCGCGCTGCCCGGCACCGACGGCCGCACCCGCCTGGCGGTGGCCGACTACTTCGACTTCTCGATCTACGTCGACGCCCGTACCGACGACATCGAGCACTGGTACCTGGACCGCTTCCGCAAGCTGCGCGAGACCGCCTTCCAGGACCCGAACTCCTACTTCCGCCGCTTCACCGAGGTGCCGGAGGAGGAGGCGATGGACTACGGCCGGCAGGTCTGGCGCACCATCAACAAGCCGAACCTGCTGGAGAACGTGCTGCCGACCAGGGGCCGGGCCACCCTGATCCTGCAGAAGGGCGCGGACCACAAGGTCCGCCGGGCCCTGCTGCGCAAGCTCTGACGCCCCGTACCACCGGCAGATCGCGAAGGCCCCCGCCGCACCCCCTGAAAGGGAGCACGGCGGGGGCCTTCGTCACCTCCGGGATCAGCCCAGGTGCGTCCGCACGGCCTCGGCCAGCTTGGCGGCGACGCCCTCGGCCTGGACGGCGTCCGCCGCCTCGACCATGACGCGCACCAGCGGCTCGGTGCCCGACGGGCGCAGCAGCACCCGGCCGGTGGAGCCCAGCTCGGCCTCGGCCTCGGCGACCGCGGCGGCCAGCTCGGTGCTGGTCCTCACCCGGCCCTTGTCGACGCCCTTGACGTTGATCAGGACCTGCGGCAGCCGGGTCATCACGGCGGCCAGGTCGGCCAGCGGCTGCTTGGTGGCGGCCAGGCGGGCACCCAGCATCAGGCCGGTCAGGGTGCCGTCGCCGGTGGTGGCGTGGTCCAGCAGGATGACGTGGCCGGACTGCTCGCCGCCGAGCGCGAAGCCGTGCTCCTTCATCGCCTCCAGCACGTAGCGGTCGCCGACGGCGGTCTCCACCAGGTCGACGCCCTCGCGCTCCATCGCCAGCTTGAAGCCGAGGTTGGACATCACGGTGGCGACCGCGGTGTTGCGGCGCAGGGTGCCGGCCTCCTTCATGGCGACGGCGAGGATGGCGATGATCTGGTCGCCGTCCACCTCGTTGCCGTCGGCGTCGGCGGCCAGGCAGCGGTCGGCGTCGCCGTCGAGGGCGATGCCGAGGTCGGCCTTGTACTCCTTCATCGCGGTGCGCAGCCGGTCCAGGTGGGTGGAGCCGACGCCGTCGTTGATGTTGAGGCCGGTGGGCTCCGCCCCCAGGGTGTGGACGACCTCGGCGCCGGCCCGGGCGAAGGCCTCGGGGGCGACGTAGGCGGCGGCGCCGTGGGCGCCGTCGATGACGACCTTGATGCCGTCCAGGCGGTTGGGCAGGACGCCGATCAGGTGGGCGACGTACTTGTCGAAGCCCTCGGTGTACTCGCGCACCCGGCCGACGGCCGCGCCGGTCGGACGGTTCCACTCCTCGCCGCCCAGGGCGTGGGCGCGGTAGTGGGCCTCGATCGCGTCCTCGATCGTGTCGTCCAGCTTGTGGCCGCCGCGGGCGAGGAACTTGATGCCGTTGTCCGGCATCGCGTTGTGGCTGGCGGAGAGCATCACGCCGAAGTCGGCGCCGAGCGCGCCGGTGAGGTACGCCACGGCCGGGGTGGGCAGCACGCCGACGCGCAGCACGTCGACGCCGGAACTGGCCAGGCCCGCGATGACCGCGGCCTCCAGGAACTCGCCCGACGCCCGCGGATCACGGCCGACCACCGCGACCGGCCGGTGGCCGTCGAAGGCGCCGGCCTCGCCGAGCACGTGGGCCGCCGCGACCGACAGGCCGAGCGCGAGCTCCGCCGTCAGGCCCACGTTGGCCACTCCGCGCACGCCGTCCGTACCGAAGAGTCGTCCCACTGTCCCGTCCTCCATCAACCAGTCCCGGAAGTCCACTCGGCCCCGGCCGCCGCACAGTAACCGGGGAACGCGTCGCCCCGGAGTACACGTGGTACTCCGGGGCGACGGTTGCACGAACCAGGGGGCGGCGCCGCCAGGGCGGTACGCACCCCCTGGGACGCGATTAGCGCTTGCTGTACTGCGGCGCCTTGCGGGCCTTCTTCAGACCGGCCTTCTTGCGCTCGACGGCGCGGGCGTCACGGGTCAGGAAGCCGGCCTTCTTCAGCGCGCCGCGGTTGTTGTCCACGTCGGCCTCGTTCAGGGCACGGGCCACGCCGAGGCGCAGCGCGTAGGCCTGGCCGGACACGCCGCCACCGCTGATGCGGGCGACGACGTCGTAACGGCCGTCCAGCTCGAGGAGCTTGAAGGGCTCGTTCACGGTCTGCTGGTGCACCTTGTTCGGGAAGTAACCCTCGAGGGTGCGACCGTTGATCTTCCACTGGCCGGTGCCGGGGACGATGCGCACGCGGGCGATCGCCTCCTTGCGACGGCCCAGGCCCGCGCCGGGGACGGCCTCGCCGAAGCGGCCGGCCAGCGACTCGGAGGTGTAGCTCTCCTCGGAGGTGTACTCGCCCTCGACGACGTTCTCGTCGAAGTCGACCTCAAGGGTTTCAGTGGTCTCGGCCACGGTGTTCCTCAGCTCTTTTCAGTGATGGGGGGCTTGGTGGCCGAATTACTGCGCGACCTGGGTGATCTCGAACGGCACCGGCTGCTGGGCAGCGTGGGGGTGCTGGTCGCCCGAGTAGACCTTCAGCTTCGAGAGCATCTGACGGCCCAGGCTGTTCTTGGGGATCATGCCCTTGATGGCCTTCTCGACGGCCTTCTCCGGGTTGTTCGCCAGCAGGTCGTCGTAGCGCACCGACCGCAGACCGCCCGGGAAGCCCGAGTGGCGGTAGGCCAGCTTCTGGGTCTTCTTGTTACCGGACAGGTGCACCTTGTCGGCGTTGATGATGATGACGAAGTCACCAGTGTCAACGTGCGGCGCGTAGATCGCCTTGTGCTTGCCCCGGAGGAGGTTGGCGGCCTGGGAGGCCAGGCGGCCGAGCACGACGTCGGTCGCGTCGATGACGTGCCACTGACGCTGGACGTCGCCGGGCTTGGGGCTGTACGTACGCACGGTCGTAGCCTTCGCTTTTCAGTGAGTGAGTCCTGACAGGAGCACCGGGACGGAAGAGCAGCCTGATCAACCTTGGACGCAATTCAAGGGTGATCGCTGGTCGTCGACCTGATGTCTCCGGCGTACCGACCTCTCACGTGAGATAGAGCGAGCCAATACGCACATCAAGCGTCCAGGTTACCGGGCGGGCGGGGAGGGGTCAAAAATCCCCTCGGACCGGCCCGTCCGTCACTCAGCGTTCGCGCTCGACCCGGGTGACGTCCCAGACCGGCTCGGGCGACTCGTACACCCGGCCGTCGGCCCCGAACACCACGTAACGGTCGAAGGTCCGGGCGAACCACCGGTCGTGCGTGACGCACAGCACCGTGCCGTCGAAGGCCTCCAGCCCGGCCTGCAGCGCCTCGGCGCTCTCCAGGTCCAGGTTGTCGGTCGGCTCGTCGAGCAACAGGGCCGTCACGCCGGAGAGTTCGAGCTTGAGGATCATCAGCCGGGCCTGCTGGCCGCCGGACAGCGACTCGAACTTCTGCTCCTCCTGCCGGTCCAGCTCGTACCGGCGCAGCGCGCCCATCGCGGCGCCGCGGCTGAGCGCGTGCTCCTCCTCGACGATCGAACGGACGGTGCGCCCGAACAGCTCCGGGTGGGCGTGCGTCTGGCGGAAGTGGCCCGGGACGACCCGGGCGCCGAGCTTCCACGTCCCCGTGTGGGCGACCGTCTCGTCGCCGGCCAGCAGCCGCAGCAGGTGCGACTTGCCCGCGCCGTTGGCGCCGAGGACCCCGACCCGCTCGCCGTAGAAGACCTCCAGGTCGAAGGGCTGCATCAGGCCGGTGAGCTCCAGCTGCTCCATGGTGAAGGCGCGCACGCCGGTGCGCCCGCCCTTGAGCCGCATGGTGATGCTCTGCTCGCGCGGCGGCGCCTCCGGCGGGCCGGCGTCCTCGAACTTCTTCAGCCGGGTCTGGGCGGCGGCGTAGCGGGAGGCCATCTCGTGGCTGACGGCGGCGGCCTGGCGCAGGGTGACGACCAGCTTCTTGAGCTTGGCGTGCTCCTCGTCCCAGCGGCGGCGCAGCTCCTCGAAGCGCTCGAAGCGGGCCTTGCGGGCCTCGTGGAAGGTGTCGAAGCCGCCGCCGTGCACCCAGACGCTGCTGCCGGCCGCGCCGGACTCCACGGCGATGATCTTGTTGGCGGTCTTGGAGAGCAGCTCGCGGTCGTGCGAGATGTACAGCACGGTCTTCGAGGTGGTCCGGATGGCCTCCTCCAGCCAGCGCTTGCCCGGGACGTCCAGGTAGTTGTCCGGCTCGTCGAGGAGGAGGACCTCCTCCGGGCCGCGCAGCAGCGCCTCCAGGACGAGCCGCTTCTGCTCGCCGCCGGAGAGGGTGTTCAGGCCGCGCCACTGGGCCTTGTCGAAGGGCACGCCGAGGGCCGCCATGGTGCAGACGTCCCAGTCGGTCTCGTAGTCGTAGCCACCGACGTCGGCCCAGTCGGAGAGCGCCTGGGCGTAGGCCATCTGGGTCTTCTCGTCGTCCTGGGCGATCATCGCGAGCTCGGCGGCGTCCACCGCGCGGGCGGCGGTGGCGATCCGCTCGGGGGCGACGGAGACCAGCAGGTCGCGCACCGAGGCGTCGGCCGGCAGCGCGCCGGGCGTGGCCGACTGGTCCTCGCGGCCCGTGGTGCCGACGAACTGGCGCATCACGCCGAGCCCGCCACTGATCGTCACCGAGCCGCCGTGCGGCTGGATGTCGCCCGCGATCATGCGCAGCAGCGTCGTCTTGCCGGCACCGTTGGCCCCGACGAGGGCGACCGCGGCGCCCTCGCCGACCCGGAAGGACGCGTCGTCGAACAGCACCCGTCCGTCCGGCAGGTAGTACTCAAGGTGCGAAATCTCGACGTGTCCCATGGGAGCGATTGTCCCAAGCCGGCGCCCCCGGCCAAAACGGATTACCCGGCGGCCGGCTGCCCGGGCAGGGTCCGCATGCGGCGCGCCTGACGGTTGCGCTCGGCGAGCTGGTCGTCGGCCGGGTAGCCGACCTCCTCCAGCGTGAGCCCGTACGGCCGGATCACGTTGACGGCCGAGTTGCGCACCCCGCCGGCCAGCACCTCGCCGGGGAACTCCACCGGCCGGTGCCCGTCGCCGACCAGCAGCATCGCGCCGACCAGCGCCCGGACCATGTTGTGGCAGAACGCGTCGGCGCGGACGGTGGCGACCGCCAGCGAGCCCTCCTGGGCGGCGTAGGGGTCCACCGGGACGCGGTCCCAGTGCAGCTCCAACAGGGTGCGGATGGTGGTCGCGCCCTCGCGCTTCTTGCAGTACGCGGCGAAGTCGTGCTCGCCGAGCAGCAGCTTCGCGGCCTCGTTCATCCGGTCGAGGTCGAGCGGCCGGTCGTGCCAGAGCACGTGCCCGCGCAGCAGCGGGTCCACCCCGCCCGGGTGGTCGGCCACGCGGTACGCGTAGCGCCGCCAGATCGCCGAGAAGCGGGCGTCGAACCCGGCCGGCGCCTCGCCGACCCGGTAGATCCGGACGTCCCCGGGCAGCCGCCCGGCCAGCCGGCGCAGCAGCTTCTCGCGGTGCGCCTCCCACAGCTCGGCCGGCAGGTCGACGTGCGCGACCTGGCCGCGCGCGTGGACTCCGGCGTCGGTGCGGCCGGCCACGGTCAGCGGGAACAGCTCGCCGCTGCGGGTGACGACCTGCAGCGCGCTCTCGATCTCCTCCTGGACCGTCCGGCGGCCGCCCTTCTGGCGGGCCCAGCCGGAGAACTCGGCGCCGTGGTAGGCGAGGTCGAGCCGGACGCGGACGTACCCGTCGGCCGGGCCGTCCTTCACGGGCGGCTGCTCGGCGCAATCGTTGACCACTGCTTCTCTTCTCCCGGGGACCTCGAGGACAAGGAACGGGCCCGCTCCCCCATGGCTGGGAGAACGGGCCCGCTTTACACCCGGAGGTGTCAGGCCTGCTCGGCGGCCTCGGCCTCGTCGGCCTTGTCCGCGTCGTCGGTCTTGGCGACGGCGGCGGCCTCGTCGGCCTCCTTGACGGCGCGCTTGGTGGCGGCCTCGGCCTCGCCGACGGCGGTCTGCGCGACGGTCAGCGCCTCGACCAGCTCGATCACGGCCATCGGGGCGTTGTCGCCACGACGGGGACCGACCTTGGTGATGCGGGTGTAGCCACCCGGGCGGTTCTCGTAGCGCGGCGCGATCTCGGTGAAGAGGGTGTGCAGCACGGCGATGTCGGTGATCGTCTTGCGCACCAGGCGACGGTTGTGGATGTCGCCCTTCTTCGCCTTGGTGATCAGCTTCTCCGCCAGCGGGCGCAGGCGGCGGGCCTTGGCCTCGGTGGTGGTGATGCGGCCGTACTGGAACAGCTCACGGGCCAGACCGGCGAGCAGCAGCGGCTCGTGGTGCGGGCCACCGCCGAGGCGGGCACCCTTGGTGGGACGCGGCATGGAATTACTCCTTGGATCTCCGACTGCGGCCGTACCAGGTACCGCAGCGGGCGTGCGGGCACTGTGCCCGCACGACTTTCACGACGACGGGGACGGTCCTCGGAAGAACCGCCCCCGCGGCCAAATCTCTTAGTACTGCTCGGTCTCGGCGTAACCCGCGTCGTCCAGGTCGTCGGCGCCGAAGGCGTCGGCGGCCGCGGTCGGGTCGAACCCGGGCGGGCTGTCCTTGAGGGCCAGGCCCATGCCGGCCAGCTTCGCCTTGACCTCGTCGATCGACTTCGCGCCGAAGTTGCGGATGTCGAGGAGGTCGGCCTCGGAGCGGGCCACGAGCTCACCCACGGTGTGGATGCCCTCGCGCTTGAGGCAGTTGTAGGAGCGGACCGTGAGCTCGAGCTCCTCGATCGGCAGCGCCAGGTCGGCGGCCAGGGCGGCGTCCGTCGGGGACGGGCCCATGTCGATGCCCTCGGCGTCGATGTTCAGCTCGCGGGCGAGGCCGAACAGCTCCACCAGGGTCTTGCCGGCCGAGGCCATGGCGTCGCGCGGACGCATGGCGGGCTTGGTCTCGACGTCGACGATCAGCTTGTCGAAGTCGGTCCGCTGCTCGACACGGGTGGCCTCGACCTTGTAGGTGACCTTCAGCACGGGGCTGTAGATCGAGTCGACCGGGATGCGGCCGATCTCCTGGCCGGAGGCCTTGTTCTGGACGGCGGAGACGTAGCCGCGACCGCGCTCGACGGTCAGCTCCATCTCCAGCTTGCCCTTGCCGTTCAGCGTGGCGAGGACCAGCTCCGGGTTGTGCACCTCGACACCGGCCGGCGGCGCGATGTCGGCGGCGGTGACGACACCCGGGCCCTGCTTGCGCAGGTACATCACGACCGGCTCGTCGTGCTCCGAGGAGACGACCAGCTGCTTGATGTTGAGGATGAGGTCGGTCACGTCCTCCTTGACGCCCGGCACGGTGGTGAACTCGTGCAGGACGCCGTCGATGCGGATGCTGGTGACAGCGGCACCCGGGATCGACGACAGGAGCGTGCGGCGCAGGGAGTTGCCGAGGGTGTAGCCGAAGCCCGGCTCCAGCGGCTCGATCACGAACCGCGAGCGGAACTCGTCGACGACCTCTTCGGTCAGCGAGGGACGCTGAGCGATAAGCATGGGGGATAATCCTCCGATTGTCTTCGGCACCCACTATTTGATGCCGACAGGACCAAGCGTACGGGGTCCCGCAGACTGTGTTGGATCAGACCGAGCGGGACCCCGTACGAGGTTTGGAGCAGGTACTGCGTGCCCGAAGGCGCTGCGTCAGACGCGGCGGCGCTTCGGCGGACGGCAGCCGTTGTGCGGGGTGGGGGTGACGTCCTGGATCGAGCCGACCTCCAGGCCGGTGGCCTGGAGCGAACGGATCGCGGTCTCGCGGCCGGAGCCCGGACCCTTCACGAAGACGTCAACCTTGCGCATGCCGTGCTCCTGCGCGCGACGGGCAGCGGCCTCGGCGGCCATCTGCGCGGCGAACGGGGTGGACTTGCGCGAGCCCTTGAAGCCGACGTGGCCGGCGGAGGCCCAGGAGATCACGTTGCCCGCGGGGTCGGTGATCGAAACGATGGTGTTGTTGAACGTGCTCTTGATGTGCGCGTGGCCGTGAGCGACGTTCTTCTTTTCCTTGCGGCGGATCTTCTTCGCGCCGGCAGCCTGACGACCCTTGGGGGGCATAAGTCTGTTCTCCTACTGAGGTGGTCGGTCCGCTGACCCGCGGGCCGGAGGGATGTCCGGTGACGGGACGGACTACTTCTTGCCCGGCTTCTTCTTGCCGGCGATCGCGCGACGCGGGCCCTTGCGGGTACGCGCGTTGGTGTGGGTGCGCTGGCCGCGGACCGGCAGGCCACGGCGGTGACGCAGACCCTCGTAGCAGCCGATCTCGACCTTGCGGCGGATGTCGGCGGCCACCTCACGGCGGAGGTCACCCTCGACCGTGTAGTTGGCGTCGATGTACTGGCTCAGCTTGACGAGGTCTTCCTCGGAGATGTCGCGAACGCGGACATCCGGGTTGACACCGGTCTCGGCCAGGGTCTGCTGGGCGCGGGTACGGCCGATGCCGTACACGTAGGTGAGGGCGATCTCGATCCGCTTCTCACGGGGGAGATCAACGCCGGCGAGGCGTGCCATTCAAGGCTCCTGTGTTTCTTCAGAGGTCTTGCGTGCTACCTACTCCGACATCTCACGATGAGGGAGCCCCGGCCTCTGACCGGGGGCGGCAGTCCGTCCGGTGTCCCGTCGACGGATCGGGTAGCCCGCTTATGACGTTTTCGCGTCGCGCGAAGTACTACGAGAAATGCTGGGGAGAGATCAGCCCTGGCGCTGCTTGTGGCGCAGGTTGTCGCAGATCACCATGACCCGGCCGTGGCGGCGGATCACCTTGCACTTGTCGCAGATCTTCTTGACGCTCGGCTTGACCTTCATGTTCAGGTTCTCCGGGTCTAGATCTGACGTTCTTACTTGTAGCGGTAGACGATCCGGCCGCGCGTGAGGTCGTAGGGGCTGAGCTCCACGACGACCCGGTCGTCCGGCAGGATGCGGATGTAGTGCATGCGCATCTTGCCACTGATGTGCGCGAGGACCTTGTGACCGTTCTGCAGCTCGACCTTGAACATCGCGTTCGGAAGAGACTCGATCACGGTGCCCTCGATCTCAATGGCGCCTTGCTTCTTAGCCATGAACTGCGAGATCCACCTTCCGGGACCGGCTACCGTATGCGGAACGCTCGTGCGAACCTGGGTTCACCCCGCCCCCGAGGGGAAGAGGGCGTGCTGAAGCACGCTACGAGTGAGCCGACGGTCCATCCTACGCCAGCGCGTCCGGTGGGCCAAAACGGGGGTACCGGAAGGCGGCCACCGTCACACCCCCGGCCTCACGCCCTGGCGAGGACCGTCACCGGCTCGACGTGGGCGGTGCAGGCCGAGCAGCGGCGGGCCGCCTCCGGGATCTCGGTCAGGCACTCGGGGCACGGGCGCTTCGGGGTGGCCGGCTTCTTCGGCATGTACCGGGCGGTGGCCTTGCCCACGGGCAGGACGACGCAGAAGTAGAGCACCGCGGCGGTCATCACGAACGCGATCACCACGTTGAGGAACTGCCCGTACGGGAAGGTGACGTGGGCCACCGTCGCCTTGTACGAGCTGAAGTCGCCGGCCGCGCCGACGACCACGCCGACCAGCGGGGTCAGGAACGCGGACACGAAGCCGGTCACCACCCCGGTGAACGCGGCACCGATGACGACACCGACCGCCATGTCGACGACGTTGCCGCGCATCATGAAGTCGCGGAATCCCTTGAGCACGTGCTCTCTCCTCGCTCTGAACCCACCAGTGGCCACTGTCAGCCGATAAAAATAGGACAAAAGCCCTGGAGGTCCAAACCTCCAGGGCTTCGATGCCTTGCGAGCGGCCGCAGTCGGCCGTCCGCGGACTACGCGAGCGGGTCCGGCGCGGCCGTGACGCCGAGCTTCGCGAGCTCCGCCTTGCCGCCGTCGAAGGCGGTCAGGACCAGCGGGCCCTGCTCGGTGACGGCGACGGAGTGCTCCCAGTGCGAGGCCCAGGTGCCGTCGTTGGTGACGACCGTCCAGTCGTCCTCCAGCACCGTGGTGTGCGGGGTGCCCAGCGAGACCATCGGCTCGATCGCCAGCACGGTGCCGGGGACGAGCTTGGGGCCCTTGCCGCGGCCGCGCTCCACGTAGTTCAGGACGTGCGGCTCCATGTGCATCGCGGTGCCGATGCCGTGGCCGCCGTAGCCCTCGGTGATGCCCCACTTGCCCTTCGGCGGCAGCGGCTGGCGGCGGATGAAGCCCTCGATCGCCTTGGAGACGTCGACCAGGCGGTTGCTCTTCTTCATCTGCGCGATGCCGGCCCACATCGAGCCCTCGGTCACCCGGCTCAGCATCTCGACCTCGGGGCGGACCTCGCCGACCGCGACGGTGATCGCCGAGTCGCCGTGCCAGCCGTCCAGGATGGCGCCGCAGTCGATCGAGATGATGTCGCCCTCCTGCAGCACCCGGTCGCCGGGGATGCCGTGCACGACCTCGTTGTTCACCGAGGCGCAGATCACGCCCGGGAACCACAGGCCGCCGTGGTGCGCGCGGAAGTTGGAGGTGGCGCCGTGGTCGGTGATCACCTTGTCCGCGATGTCGTTCAGCTCCTGGGTCGTCACCCCCGGAGCGACCGCCTCACGGCAGGCCTTCAGCGCTTCGGCGACGACCAGCCCGGCCGCTCGCATCTTCGCGATCTGCTCGGGGGTCTTGATCTCCACCATCTGGGTCACGCCTTCCACGTTCCGTTTTCCACTGCGTACCACCGTACGACGCCGTACGGCCGCGCTGCCCGGGATGGGGAGCGCGGCCGTACGTACGTCGCTGAAAAACTCAGCCGTCCTGCTTCAGCGCACCGATCGCGCGCTGGGTCACCTCGTCGACCTTGCCGAGCGCCGAGATCGTCGCCACCAGGCCCTGCTGGACGTAGTAGTCGATGATCGGCTCGGTCTCCGTGTGGTAGACCTCCAGGCGCGTGCGCACCTTCTCCTCGGTGTCGTCCGAGCGCTGGTACAGCTCGCCGCCGCACTCGTCGCAGACGCCCTCGGCCTTCGGCGGGTTGTAGTCCACGTGGAACACGTGGCCGCCGTCGTTGCGGCACAGGCGTCGGCCGGCGATCCGGCGGACGACCTCGTCCTCGGGGACCTCCAGGTCCAGCACGCCGTCGAGCTTGATGCCGTGCTCGACGAGGAACTCGTCCAGTGCCTTGGCCTGACCCAGGTTGCGGGGGAAGCCGTCGAGCAGGAAGCCGTTCGCGGCGTCCGCCTGGAGCATCCGGTCCTTGGCCATCCCGATGGTCACCTCGTCCGGCACCAGGCGACCCGCGTCCATGTAGCTCTTGGCCTCGAGCCCCAGCGGGGTGCCCTGGCCGATGTTGGCGCGGAACAGGTCTCCGGTGGAGATGTGGGGGATGGACAGGGTCTTGGCGAGCAGGTGCGCCTGAGTACCCTTCCCGGCCCCGGGAGGACCAACGAGGACGATACGCATCAGCGGAGGAACCCTTCGTAATTGCGCTGCTGGAGCTGGCTCTCGATCTGCTTCACAGTTTCGAGTCCGACGCCGACGACGATGAGAACGCTGGTGCCGCCGAACGGGAAGTTGGTCTGCTGTCCGAAGGCGACCAGGGCGATCATCGGGATCAACGCGATCAGGCCCAGGTAGAGCGAACCCGGCCACGTGATTCGGGTCAGCACGTAGTTCAGGTACTCGGCCGTCGGCCGGCCGGCCCGGATGCCCGGGATGAAGCCACCATACTTCTTCATATTGTCGGCAACTTCTTCGGGGTTGAAGGAGATGGCGACGTAGAAGAAGGCGAAGAAGACGATCAGCAGGAAGTAGGTGGCCATGTAGATCGGGTGGTCACCCTTGACGAAGTTCGTCCGGATCCAGATCGCCCAGCCGGCCTGGCTGTTGGTCAGCTGGACCACCAGGGCGGGGATGTAGAGCAGCGACGAGGCGAAGATGACCGGGATGACACCGGCCTGGTTCACCTTGAGCGGGATGTAGGTCGAGGTGCCGCCGAACGCGCGGCGGCCGATCATGCGCTTCGCGTACTGCACCGGGATCCGGCGCTGGGCCTGCTCCACGAAGATGACCAGCATCACAACGATGATGCCGACGGCCACGACGGAGAGGAACTCGACCCAGCCGCCACCGATGGTGCCGGACTGCTTGATCGCCCACATGTTGGAGGGGAACTGCGCGGCGATCGAGGTGAAGATCAGCAGCGACATGCCGTTGCCGATGCCGCGGTCGGTGATGAGCTCGCCCAGCCACATGATGACGGTGGTGCCGGCGGTCATGGTCAGCACCATGACGGCGATCCGGAACACGCCGGTGTCCGGCACGATCTGGTTCGCCAGCGGGCAGCCGGAGAACAGCGCGCCGCTGGAGGCCGTCGCGACGATGCCGGTGCCCTGGAGCACGGCGAGCGCGATGGTCAGGTAGCGGGTGTACTGGGTGATCTTCGCCGTACCGGCCTGACCCTCCTTCTTCAGCGCCTCGAGTCGCGGGATCACGACGGTGAGGAGCTGGAGGATGATGCTGGCCGTGATGTACGGCATGATGCCGAGCGCGAAGATCGTGAGCTGGAGAAGCGCGCCACCACTGAACAGGTTGACGAGCCCGAAGAGGCCGCTGTTCTTGGTCTCCTTCACGCACTCGTTCACAGCGGTGAAACTCACGCCGGGAATCGGGATGTGCGAGCCCAGCCGGAACAGCACCATGATGCCCAGCGTGAACAGCAGCTTCTTGCGCAGGTCGGGCGTCTGGAACGCCCGCGCGAACGCACTGAGCACGGTGCCTCCTGCGCCTCCCGCACGTCGTCGGCGGGAGGGTCGGTCCTGAATGGGGAGTTTGCGGTTCGGGCCCCCGTACAGACGGCACAGGCGAGCCTACGCGCAGCCTACAAGGGAACTCCACGGACTCTAACAGTGCGCAGCCACTCCGAAGAAGCGCGTACGCCCCCTCCCCCACCTACGGGGTACGGGATGCCCGGATTTGCCACACAAAAGAACGAGGGAAGCTCCGGCCTGTTTTCGGTCCGCGCCACCGGAAAAGCGCGAACCCCGCACCTCCCTGAGGAAGTGCGGGGTTCGGAGCTGTGGTCAGCGGGCTCAGACGAGCTCGGTGACCGTACCGCCGGCGGCGGTGATCTTCGCGGCGGCGGAGCCGGAGACGGCGTCGACCGTCACCTGCAGCGCGACCGAGATCTCGCCGGTGCCGAGCACCTTGACGAGGGAGTTCTTGCGAACCGCGCCCTTGGCGACCAGGCCCTCGACCGTGACCTCTCCACCCTGCGGGTAGAGCTCGGCCAGCTTGTCGAGGTTGACGACCTGGAACGTGATCTTGAACGGGTTCTTGAAGCCCTTCAGCTTCGGCAGGCGCATGTGGAGCGGCATCTGGCCACCCTCGAAGCGCTGCGGAACCTGGTAGCGGGCCTTGGTGCCCTTGGTACCACGACCGGCGGTCTTGCCCTTGGAGCCCTCGCCACGACCCACACGGATCTTGTCGGTCTTGGCACCCGGGGCGGGACGCAGGTTGTGGATCTTGATCGGGTTGTCGCCCATGATCAGTCCACCTCCTCAACCGTCACCAGGTGACGGACCGTGTGGGCCATCCCGCGGATCTCGGGACGGTCCTCCTTCACCACGACGTCGTGCATGCGCTTGAGACCAAGCGAACGCAGGGTGTCACGGTGGTTCTGCTTGCTACCGATGTACGACTTGGTCTGCGTGATCTTCAGGCGAGCCATCAGGCGCTCACCCCAGCAGCACGCGCCCGCAGCAGAGCGGCGGGGGCCACGTCCTCCAGCGGCAGGCCACGACGGGCGGCGATCTCCTCGGGGCGAACGAGGCCCTTCAGAGCAGCCACGGTGGCGTGCACGATGTTGATCGCGTTGTCCGAGCCGAGCGACTTCGACAGGATGTCGTGAATGCCGGCGCACTCCAGGACGGCGCGCACCGGACCACCGGCGATAACACCGGTACCGGGGGCGGCGGGCTTCAGGAGCACGACGCCGGCGGCCTTCTCACCCTGGATCGGGTGCGGGATGGTGCCCTGGATACGGGGAACCTTGAAGAAGTTCTTCTTGGCCTCCTCAACACCCTTGGCGATGGCGGCCGGAACCTCCTTCGCCTTCCCGTAACCGACACCCACGGTGCCATCGCCATCGCCCACCACGACGAGCGCGGTGAAGCTGAAACGACGACCACCCTTGACAACCTTGGCGACACGGTTGATCGCGACGACGCGCTCGACGTAAGCGGTCTTCTCGACGGCGGGGGCGTTGCCCCGGTCGTCACGCTTACGGTCGCGCCGCTCGCCACCGGTGCCGCCGCCGGCGCCGCTACCGCGGCGCTGGGGTCCAGCCATTGGAATTACCTCTCTCGATTACGTCCGCCGACAGAGTCGACGAGCGGCTTAGAAGTCGAGCCCGGCCTCGCGAGCCGCGTCCGCCAGGGCGGCGATGCGGCCGGCGTACCGGTTGCCCGCGCGGTCGAAGACGACCGACTCGATGCCGGCGGCCTTGGCGCGCTCGGCGACCAGGCTCCCGACCTTCTTGGCCAGCTCGGTCTTGTCGCCCTCGGCGCCCTTGATGGACACGTCGAGGGTGGACGCCGACGCCAGGGTGTGACCCTTGGCGTCGTCGATGACCTGGGCGACCATGTGACGGTTCGAGCGCGTCACGACGAGACGCGGACGCACCTCGGTGCCGACGACGCGCTTGCGAACGCGGATCGCGCGGCGCTTGCGAGCGGCGCTCTTGTAGGCGTTGCCCTTGCCGATCTTGACAGAGACACTCATCGCTTACTTACCACTCTTTCCGACCTTGCGGCGGATGACCTCGCCCGCGTACTTGACGCCCTTGGCCTTGTACGGGTCGGGCTTGCGCAGCTTGCGGATGTTGGCGGCGATCTCGCCGACCTTCTGCTTGTCGATGCCGTCCACGTGGAACTTGGTGGGCGACTCGACGACGAAGGAGATGCCCTCCGGCGCGGTGACCAGGATCGGGTGGCTGTAGCCCAGCGCGAACTCCATGTCGGAGCCCTTCGCCGTGACTCGGTAACCAACACCGCTGATCTCCAGCGACTTGCGGTAGCCCGCGGTCACGCCGGTGATCATGTTCGCCACCAGCGTGCGGGTCAGGCCGTGGAGGGCCTTCGAGCGACGCTCGTCGTTGGGGCGGGTGACGAGCACGGTGCCGTCCTCGCCCTTGCCGATCTCGATCGGCTCAGCGACAACGTGGGAGAGGGAGCCCTTGGGGCCCTTCACCGCGACCGTCTGGCCATCGATGGTGACGTCCACGCCAGCGGGGACCTGGATGGGCAGCCGTCCAATGCGCGACATTGCTGTACCTCCGTTTCCCGAATTACCAGACGTAGGCGAGAACTTCTCCGCCTACGCCCTTCTTGGCGGCCTGCTTGTCGGTCAGGAGGCCGGACGACGTGGAGATGATCGCCACGCCGAGGCCACCGAGAACCTTGGGCAGGTTGGTGGACTTTGCGTAAACACGCAGACCCGGCTTGCTGATGCGCTTGATGCCGGCGATGGAGCGCTCACGGTTGGGGCCGAACTTGAGCTCGATGGTCAGCTTCTTGCCGACCTCGCCCTCAGCGGGCTCCTCAACCTTGTAGGAGGAGATGTACCCCTCCTGCTGCAGGATCTCGGCGACGTGCGCCTTGATCTTGCTCGACGGCATCGCGACAGAGTCGTGGTACGCCGAGTTCGCGTTACGCAGACGCGTGAGCATGTCTGCGATGGGGTCGGTCATGGTCATGATGGCCTCAGGCCTCTCTCGCCGTGGTTTCTCCGCACCAGGTCCCCCCACCGCACTCGGATCGAGTGCGTCAGGGGCACAAGCGCAGGGGACCTACGACGTAGTAAGACTGGGTGCGAGCCCTTCCTTAGAAGGGCCACGGACATCCATGGGGAAGCCGCGGCAGGGGGCCCGACCCCACAACCTTACGGGAATCCGTACGGGAGCCCAAAACGGGCCGATGTGGGATCGGGCACCTCTGCGTCGCTGGCGTTGCCTAAAGCTCTGGCTGTCTTCTGAAGAAGAAGGACTACCAGGAGCTCTTGGTCACGCCCGGCAGCTCGCCGCGGTGCGCCATCTCACGAAGGCAGACACGGCACAGGCCGAACTTGCGGTACACCGAGTGCGGACGGCCGCAGCGCTGGCACCGGGTGTAGGCCCGGACGCCGAACTTCGGCTTGCGCTCGGACTTCGCGATGAGGGACTTCTTCGCCATTGGCTCACGCCTCCTTGAACGGGAAGCCCAGAGCGCGCAGGAGCGCCCGGCCCTCGTCGTCGGTCTGAGCGGTGGTCACGACGGTGATGTCCATACCGCGCTGACGGTCGACCTTGTCCTGGTCGATCTCGTGGAACATAACCTGCTCGGTCAGACCGAACGTGTAGTTGCCACGGCCGTCGAACTGCTTCGGGGAGAGGCCACGGAAGTCACGGATGCGCGGCAGGGCCAGCGACACCAGACGGTCCAGGAACTCCCACATGCGGTCACCGCGAAGGGTGACGTGGGTGCCGATCGGCTGGCCCTCGCGCAGCTTGAACTGCGCGATGGACTTACGAGCCTTGGTCACGGCCGGCTTCTGACCGGTGATCGCGGTCAGGTCGCGGATCGCGCCCTCGATCAGCTTGCTGTCACGGGCGGCCTCGCCGACACCCATGTTGACCACGACCTTGACCAGGCCGGGGATCAGCATGACGTTCTCGTACGAGAACTGCTCCTGCAGCTGGCCCTTGATCTCGGAGTTGTAACGCTCCTTGAGGCGGGGGGCCACCTTCTCAACAGTCGTCTCAGACATCAGATGTCCTCACCGGTCCGCTTGGCAACGCGGATCTTGTTGCCCTGGTCGTCGAAGCGGTAACCGACGCGGGTGACGACCTTCTTGCCGTCCTTCTCCACGACCAGCTGGACGTTGGAGACGTGCACCGGGGCCTCGACGGTCACGATGCCACCCTGGGTACCCGGACCCGGCTTGGTGTGCTTCTTGACCCGGTTGACACCCTCGACCAGGACCTTGTTCTCAGCCGGCATGGCCTGGATGACCTTGCCCTGCTTGCCCTTGTCCTTGCCGGTGATGACCTGGACCAGGTCACCCTTCTTGATCTTCATGCTGTTCGCCATGGGTTAGAGCACCTCCGGCGCCAGCGAGATGATCTTCATGAACTTCTTGTCGCGCAGCTCGCGGCCGACCGGGCCGAAGATGCGGGTGCCACGGGGGTCACCCTCGGTGTTCTTCAGCACGACAGCGGCGTTCTCGTCGAAGCGGATGTACGAGCCATCCGGACGACGACGCTCCTTCACGGTGCGGACGACGACGCACTTGACGACGTCACCCTTCTTCACCGAACCACCGGGGATCGCGTCCTTGACGGTCGCGACGATGACGTCCCCGATACCGGCGTAGCGGCGACCGGAGCCACCGAGAACACGGATGCAAAGGATCTCCTTGGCACCAGTGTTGTCGGCAACACGCAGTCGCGACTCCTGCTGGATCACAGCTTTCTCCTGATCGTCAACGAGAGTCGACGGGCCGGCCGCTGCTCACACCGGCGTCCCAGGGGGACCCGGTGCACATACGGCCGTACCTCATCGGCTTCGTTACTTGGCCTTCTCGAGGATCTCGACGACGCGCCAGCGCTTGGACGCGGACAGCGGGCGGGTCTCCGCGAGGAGGACCCGGTCGCCGACGCCGCAAGCGTTCTGCTCGTCGTGCGCCTTCAGCTTGTTCGTACGGCGGATGACCTTGCCGTACAGAGCGTGCTTGACGCGGTCCTCGACGGCGACGACGACGGTCTTGTCCATCTTGTCGCTGACGACGAGACCCTCACGGGTCTTGCGGAAACCGCGCGTCTCGTTGGTGTTCTCAGTCATCAGGCGTTCTCCACCGTCTCGATGCCCAGCTCGCGCTCGCGCATCAGGGTGTAGATCCGCGCGATGTCCTTGCGGACGAGCTTGAGCCGTCCGTGGTTGTCGAGCTGCCCGGTCGCCGCCTGGAAGCGGAGGTTGAACAGCTCCTCCTTGGCCTCGCGCAGCTTGGCAACGAGACCCTCGTTGTCCAGCGAGCGAAGCTCAGCAGCCTTGGTAGCGGCCGACATCAGCTCTCACCGTCCTCGCGCCGGACGATCCGGCACTTCATCGGCAGCTTGTGCGCGGCGCGGGTGAGCGCCTCGCGAGCAACCTTCTCGTTCGGGTACGACAGCTCGAACATGACCCGACCCGGGTGCACGTTCGCGATCCACCACTCCGGCGAACCCTTACCGGAACCCATGCGGGTCTCGGCCGGCTTCTTGGTGAGCGGGCGGTCCGGGTAGATGTTGATCCAGACCTTGCCGCCACGACGGATGTGACGGGTGATCGCGATACGAGCGGACTCGATCTGACGGTTCGTCACGTAGGCCGGGGTCACGGCCTGGATGCCGAACTGGCCGAACGCCAGCTCGGTGCCACCCTTGGAGGCGCCACGGCGCTTCGGGTGGTGCTGCTTGCGGTGCTTGACCCGACGGGGGATCAGCATTTGGGTCAGGCCTCCGTTCCGGTGTTCTCAGCAGCCGGAGCCTCGACGGCCGCGGCCGCGGGGGCCTCGGCAGCGGCGGGACGACGGCCACGGCCACCGCGCTCGCCACCACGGCGCTCGCCACCGCGGGCGGGACGACCACCCTCGGGACGGGCCGGGCGGTTGCCCGAGCGGGCAGCGGCGTTCTCAGCGCGGACCTCGGCGATGTTCTTGACGTCGCCCTTGTAGATCCAGACCTTCACGCCGATGCGGCCGAAGGTGGTCTTGGCCTCGAAGAAGCCGTAGTCGACGTTCGCACGGAGGGTGTGCAGCGGCACGCGACCCTCGCGGTAGAACTCCGAACGGCTCATCTCGGCGCCGCCGAGACGACCGGAGCACTGGACCTTGATGCCCTTGGCGCCGGACTTCATGGTGCCCTGCATCGACTTGCGCATGGCACGGCGGAAGGAGACGCGGGAGGACAGCTGCTCCGCGACGCCCTGAGCCACGAGCTGGGCGTCCAGCTCGGGGTTCTTGACCTCGAGGATGTTCAGCTGGACCTGCTTGCCGGTCAGCTTCTCGAGGTCGCCGCGGATGCGGTCGGCCTCGGTGCCACGGCGACCGATGACGATGCCGGGGCGGGCGGTGTGGATGTCGACGCGGACGCGGTCGCGGGTGCGCTCGATCTCGACCTTGGAGATGCCGGCGCGCTCCATGCCCTTCGTCATCATGCGACGAATGGCGACGTCTTCCTTGACGTAGTCCTTGTACAGCTTGTCGGCGTACCAGCGGGACTTGAAGTCCGTGCTGATGCCGAGGCGGAACCCGTGCGGGTTAACCTTCTGGCCCATTACCGGGTCCCTTCCTTGCTGCTGACGACCACGGTGATGTGGCTGGTCCGCTTGCGGATCCGGTAGGCGCGGCCCTGGGCACGCGGACGGAACCGCTTCAGGGTCGGGCCCTCGTCAACGTACGCCTCGGAGATGTAGAGGTCGTCCACGTTGGAGTGGTTGTAGTTATGCGCGGCGTTGGCAATGGCGCTGTCGAGCACCTTGCCGACCGGCACGGTGGCGGCCTGCGGAGCGAAACGCAGGACGGCCTGGGCCTCCGTGGCATTCATGCCACGGATGAGGTCCACCACGCGGCGGGCCTTCATGGGCGTCACGCGGATGTACCGCGCCTGAGCCCTGGCTTCCATGGTTGTCCCCTTAATGGAGTAAGTCATTGAGTCTGTTTGGCGCGCAAGCTCAGGCTTAGCGGCGCTTCGACTTCCGGTCTTCCTTCACGTGGCCACGGAAGGTGCGGGTCGGAGCGAACTCGCCGAGCTTGTGGCCGACCATCGACTCGGTGACGAACACCGGGACGTGCTTACGGCCATCGTGAACCGCGATCGTGTGGCCGAGCATGCTCGGGGAGATCACGGAACGACGGGACCAGGTCTTGATGACGTTCTGGGTACCCGCCTCGTTCTGAACGTCCACCTTCTTGATGAGGTGGCCGTCGATGAAGGGGCCCTTCTTAAGACTGCGCGGCATCTGACCTGCTCCTAGCGCTTCTTGTTGGTCTTGCGGCGGCGCACGATGAGCTTGTCCGACGCCTTGTTCGGGCGACGGGTGCGGCCCTCGGGCTTACCCCACGGCGAGACCGGGTGGCGACCACCGGAGGTCTTACCCTCACCACCACCGTGCGGGTGGTCGATCGGGTTCATGGCGACACCACGCACGGTCGGGCGGACGCCCTTCCAGCGCATGCGGCCGGCCTTGCCCCAGTTGATGTTCGACTGCTCGGCGTTGCCGACCTCGCCGACGGTGGCGCGGCAGCGCGCGTCGACCAGGCGGATCTCACCGGAGGGCATGCGCAGGTGCGCCATCTTGCCCTCACGCGCCAGCAGCTGGATGCCGGAACCCGCGGAGCGGGCCAGCTTGGCACCGCCGCCGGGACGCAGCTCCACCGCGTGGATGGTGGTACCGACCGGGATGTTGCGCAGCGGCAGGTTGTTGCCGGGCTTGATGTCGGCGCCGGGGCCGTTCTCAATCCGGTCGCCCTGCGCGATGCCGCGCGGCGCGATGATGTAGCGCTTCTCGCCGTCCGCGTAGTGCAGGAGCGCGATGCGCGCGGTGCGGTTCGGGTCGTACTCGATGTGCGCGACCTTGGCCGGCACGCCGTCCTTGTCGTGACGACGGAAGTCGATCACGCGGTAGGCGCGCTTGTGACCGCCACCCTGGTGGCGAGCGGTAACACGACCGGCGTTGTTGCGGCCGCCCTTGCTGTGCAGCGGGCGAACCAGCGACTTCTCCGGGGTGGACCGCGTGATTTCTACGAAGTCGGCCACGCTGGAGCCACGACGGCCCGGCGTAGTCGGCTTGTACTTGCGGATGCCCATTTGGCTCTCTCGTCCTCGTCCTAATCGACGATCACGATCTCCCTATTCAGGAGACCGGACCACCGAAGATGTCGATGCGGTTGCCCTCGGCCAGCGTCACGATGGCGCGCTTGGTGTCCTTGCGCTTGCCAAAGCCCGTCTTGGAGCGCTTGCGCTTGCCCTGACGGTTGATCGTGTTGACAGCCTCGACCTTGACCGAGAAGACCGCCTCGACGGCCTGCTTGATCTGGGTCTTGTTGGCGCCCGGCGACACGATGAACGTGTACTTGTTCTCGTCGAGGAGCGAGTAGCTCTTCTCCGAGATGACCGGCTTCACCAGGACGTCACGGGGGTCCGTGAACGTCTTGCTCGTAACGTCGCTCATCAGGCGGCGCTCCCTTCGAGCTCGCCCTCAGCGGCAACGGCCTTGGCGGACGCGGCCGGACCGGCCACGAAACGCTCGAAGGCGGCCTGGGTGAAGACCACATCGTCGGAGACGAGCACGTCGTAGGTGTTCAGCTGACCGGCGTCCAGGATGTGCACGTTCGGCAGGTTGCGAGCGGACTTGAGGCCCAGCTCGTCCGAGCGCTCGACGACCAGGAGGACGTTCTTGCGGTCGGTGATCTTGCCGAACAGGCTCTTGGCGGCCTTGGTCGACGGCGCCTCGGTCGCGGTCACGTCGGTGATGACGTGGATGCGGTTGTGGCGGGCCCGGTCGGTGAGCGCACCGCGCAGCGCGGCGGCGATCATCTTCTTCGGGGTCCGCTGCGAGTAGTCGCGCGGCACGGGACCGTGCACGACGCCACCGCCGGCGAACTGCGGCGCACGGGTCGAGCCCTGACGGGCGCGGCCGGTGCCCTTCTGGCGGTACGGCTTCTTGCCGCCACCGCGGACCTCGCCACGAGTCTTGGTCTTGTGGGTGCCCTGACGGGCCGCAGCGAGCTGCGCCACGACGACCTGGTGCATCAGCGGAACGCTGACCTTCGCGTCGAAGATCTCGGCCGGCAGCTCGAGGCTGCCGGTCTTGTCGCCAGCCGGCGACAGGATGTCAATGGTGCTCATTTCCTCACAGCCCCTTCGCCGCGGTGCGGACGAGGACGAGGCCGCCGTTCGGGCCCGGGACGGCGCCCTTGATGAGCAGCAGACCCTTCTCCGCGTCGACCGCGTGCACGGTCAGGTTCTGGGTCGTGACACGCTCGTGGCCCATCCGACCAGCCATGCGCAGGCCCTTGAACACGCGGCCCGGGGTGGCGCAGCCACCGATGGAACCGGGCGAGCGGTGCTTGCGCTGGGTGCCGTGACCGGCGCCGAGACCACGGAAGTTGTGGCGCTTCATGACACCGGCGAAGCCCTTGCCCTTGGAGGTGCCGGTCACGTCGACCTTGACACCCGCCTCGAACAGCTCGGCGGTGATCTCCTGGCCCAGGGTGTACTCGGACGCGTCCGAGGTACGCAGCTCGACCAGGTGACGGCGCGGGGTGACACCGGCCTTGGCGAAGTGGCCCGCGAGGGGCTTGTTCACCTTGCGGGGGTCGATCTCGCCGAAGCCGATCTGGACGGCGTCGTAGCCGGCCGGGCTGTCGGCGGTGTGGACCTGGGTCACGACATTCGGCCCGGCCTTGACGACGGTCACCGGGACGATCCGGTTGTTCTCGTCCCAGACCTGGGTCATGCCGAGCTTCTCGCCCAGGATGCCCTTAATCTGCTTAGCCATCTTCGGTGCGCCTCTCAGAGCTTGATCTCGATGTCGACGCCCGCCGGCAGGTCGAGACGCATGAGCGAGTCAACCGTCTTCGGCGTGGGGTCGAGGATGTCGATCAGACGCTTGTGAGTACGCATCTCGAAGTGCTCGCGCGAGTCCTTGTACTTGTGCGGCGAGCGGATGACGCAGTACACGTTCTTCTCAGTGGGCAGCGGCACCGGGCCTGCGACCTGCGCACCAGTACGGATCACCGTCTCGACGATCTTCTTCGCCGAAGAGTCGATGACCTCGTGGTCGTAGGCCTTGAGCCGGATGCGGATCTTCTGTCCCGCCATGGCTACTCAGTAGTCCTTTGTCCTTAGTTGCTGCACGACTCCCCCTCCGACCCCCGCGCTCGGGCGTGTCGCACTCGCGCTTGCAAAAAACCGGCGAAGAACTCGTCGGTTTCGAACTTTCGGGGTGAGGGGCAGCCGGGCCGAGACCCCGCTCACGCTTCCCGGAAGATTCCCGTACTTTCGCCCCGCAGCTGCCGTGGCGTAGAACTCACGCTTGACGGCCATCACGGGAACGACGAGTACATGGGACTCGCTTCCAGTCCTCCCGGCGGGAGGCGCGCAGCATCGGCACTCAACCGAGCAACTTGGACATACTGCCACATGGAGCAGCACGAATGCCAATCGGGGCCGGTGAGGTCCACCTCACCGGCCCCGATCGTCACCCGTTGGGGATCAGCCCTTCGGCGGGCGGCCGCACACGATGTCGTACTCCTTGGAGGTCGTGTTGGCGCAGTAGAGCTTCACCTGGTCCGGCCCGAAGGTGTACTCGGACAGGTTCATGTTGATCGGGTTGCAGGCCTGCTTCCCGTTGTACGGCGAGTACTTGGGGCACTTGCCGTTGTCCAGCTGCTGCAGGTGGGCGCGCAGCGCGTCCAGGCCCATGTCCTCGACGCCCGGGTTGGTGGACGGCATGAAGCGGTTGGCCGACCACGAGCCGCCCATGGTGGCGAACAGGGCGATCGCGCAGATCAGGCCGGCGGCCAGCTGGGACAGCGCGCGCGGCGAGATCCGGGCGGCGCGGGCCGGGGCGACCTCCTCCAGCGTGCCGCGGATCCAGCCGAAGACGCGCTCGTAGGTGAGCATCACGCCGAGGACGGCCAGGATGATCAGGCAGTAGAAGATGATCCAGGTGGTGCGCGGGTACAGCTGGACGGCCTGGGTGTGCTCCATGTGGGAGGCGAACCAGAAGCGCAGCAGCCAGGCGCCGGCGAGCACGAAGCCCGCGGTGCGCACCACGACGGTGCGCAGGCCAAGGCCGACGCCGATGCCCACGCCCAGGAGCAGCAGGACGCCGAAGCCGGTCTGGCCGGCCAGCTCGCCCGACACCGGGAAGTCGTGGTAGGTCAGGTCGCCGGCGCGGTCGGACGCCCAGCCCATGACGTACGCCGGGTCGATGTAGGTGTTGATGTACGCGTAGCGGTCCATCGTCGTGGCGCCCAGGCGGACCAGCTGGTAGAGCAGCGGCGCGCCGATCACGGCGGCGGTGACCAGCAGGACGCCGAGGTAGACGACGGCGCGCTTGATCGCGAGCCGTCCCCGGCGCCACGGGAACAGCATCAGGGCGAGGACGAACGAGCCCGGCGCCGCCCACAGGTACCAGCCCGAGTACCAGAGGAACATCACGCCGAACGCGGCGCCGAAGCCGAGGCCGCGCAGCACCGCGGAGCGCACCGAGAGCTCGTCGGCGCGGCGGATCTCACGGAAGCAGGCGGCCAGCAGTGGCAGCAGCACCAGCATGGAGCCGTGGCTGTACGGGCGGATCGGGTCGAGGAAGACGATCGAGGTCGGCACCGCGACGGCCATCGCCCAGAACGGTCGCAGCAGCATCCGCCACGAGAGGTAGGCCATCGGCCCGACCAGCGCGCTGAGGATCAGCTGCAGGTCCTTGAGGGCGTGGCCCACTCCGGGGATGCCGTTGTGGAAGAGCTTGGCCCAGACCGCTAGCAGTGCGGGGAACAGCGGGGGGTAGACCCCCGGCAGGCCCTTGCCGCGCATCATGTCGTTGGCCATGCCCATGAGGTTGCCGGGGTCGCCCTCCTGGCCGCCCAGGCCCCACGGGGTGCCGTGCAGCGCGACCACGATGCCGCCGGCGACGACACCGGTGCCGAGGCCCGCGACGGCCGCGCAGGCCAGGCGCTGCGCGACCTGGTAGTAGCGCAGGGTGCCGCGGTAGGCGAGGAACAGCAGCACCGCGAGGACGGGGATGCCGAGCAGCGCCGCGTACTGCTGGATCTTGGCGAGGCCGCTGACCTGACCGATCCGGGTGATGGGATTGACGCTGATGTGGGTGCAGAGCAGCATGAACCCGAGGGCGACGACGACGCTGACCACGCCCTCCCCCAGCGGGAGGAACCAGCGCTTCTCCGTCCAGCGCTCGAAGCGGCCGCCCGCCCGGGCCGTCGACGTCCCGCCGGACGACGCGCCTCTGGCGCCGCCGGGCGTGCTGGAGGGGGCGCCGACGACGTCCGGTGCCAAATCCGTCATGTCCATTCGCTTCCGTGAAGCGGCACTCTGCCGCGGGTCGGGCCGGCTCGGCGGGCCAGCGGGGTCGGCGGGCGCCGCCGGGGGCACCCGGTCGCCACGGAACGTCCCCGGAAAGCCGACGGGACGTCCACTCCCGACACGCTAGCAAGCCGATGCCGGGCCCCACCCCTCGGTCACGGGGTACCGGGCCCGGCGGTCACGCGACGTGATCAGCTGCGGCCGGCGAGTTCGCGGCGCGGTGCCGCGGCCTTCTTGGTGGCCGGCTGGATCAGCTTGAGGTGCTTGGGCATCCGGCGGATCATCGCCAGCAGCAGGACCAGGCCGGCCCGGGCGAGGTAGATCGTCGCCTTGATCGGGGAGGCGCTGGGCGTGCCGGTGGTCCGCTCGCGCATCGCGACCGGCACCTGGCGGATCACGAAGCCGCAGCGCGCGGCGCCGACCATGCTCTCGATCGTGTCGCCCAGGTACTCGACCGGGTACCACTGGGAGAAGAACTCGATCATCGGCTTGTTGCAGGCCTTGAAGCCCGAGGTGGTGTCGGTGAGCCGCGTGCGGGCGACCCGGGACAGCACCACGGAGAGCAGCTTCATCGCCCAGGAGCGCGGGCCGCGCACCTTGTACGAGCCCTCGCCGGCGAAGCGGGCGCCGATGACGAGGTCCGCCTCGTCCAGCTTGGCGATCAGCGTCGGCACGTACGACGGGTCGTGCTGGCCGTCGGCGTCGCACTGCAGCGCGATGTCGTAGTCGTGCAGGTGCGCGTAGCGGTAGCCGAAGCGCATCGCGCCGCCGACGCCCAGGTTGTAGGGCAGCTGGGCGACCTTGGAGCCGTGCGCGGCGGCGACGGCCGCGGTGTCGTCCACCGAGCCGTCGTCGACGACCAGGGTGTCGACGCCGGGCAGCTTCTGCTGGATCTCCCGGAGGATCTTGGGCAGCCCCTCGGCCTCGTTCCAGGCCGGGAGGATGATCAGTACCCGCTTGCCGTCGATCATGCCGTCACCCCGGGGTCGTTCGCCTTGGCGGCGTCGTTGTTGCTGCGCGCGATCGGGTAGTCGTGGTGCTCGGCCAGGTAGGCGCGCATCATCGCGACGTCCTCGGCCAGCGTGCGGGTCTCGGCCTCCAGCCGGGAGGCCTCCCAGCTCAGGTGCAGCGAGACCAGCAGCACCAGGATGAAGCCCGCGAACAGGACCAGGCTGACGCCCGAGGCGATGCCGAGGCGGCGGGCGGTGGAGTCCAGGATCGTGGGGAAGAACCCGAGCGGCGCGACGACGACGCCGATCGCGAGCCAGATCGCCGCGTACTTCTCCCGGAGCTGCTGTCGGCGCAGCAGCTCCAGGATGTAGACGAGCACCAGCACGCCGGTGATCGAAGTGATGACGGTGAGATGCACGACGGGGAGCGCCTTTCAGCGGCTGTGTGGCGTGGCCAGGGCAATGACAGTTTAAAAGGCGTGGCGGAACGGACTGCCGCCGCCGGTTGTACGGGGCCCGCGCAGATGGTGTCAGACTTCTGACGACTGGCGCGCCGCCATGGTTGCACCCGGCTCCGCGGCGACCGCGGCCGGAGCCGTCAGGGACCGGGCGAGCGCCCACAGCATGGCAGCAGCACTCACGGCGGCACCAGCCAGGTAGGCCAGTTCGACGCGGGTCGCGATCGCCCCCGGCACCGCGGTGACGGCGACCAGCACCACCGTGCCGGCCAGCCAGGACAGCAGCTGCCGCTGGTGGCGGCCGAGCGAGAGCAGCGCCTGCCCGAAGACGGTCGCGAGCATGTAGCACAGCGTGCCGAGCGACAGCCACAGGAAGTCGGCCGAACCCAGGACGTCCTGCGCCTTGAAGAACAGGCGGATGGCCCACGGGCCGAGGATCACCGTCGGCACACCGGCCGCGGTGCACATCAGCGCGACGATGCCGCCGGTGCGCAGCAGGACCTTGCGGAACTCCGCGTGGTTGCCGGCCGCCGCGGCGCCGGACAGCGAGGAGACCAGCGAGGCCTGGATGGCCGCGTACGCGAAGAGCGGCACCCGGGCCAGCACCACCGCGTTGAGCAGTGCGGCGATCAGCGCCTTGGAGGACGGCGAGAGCACGCCCACGCTCACCACCGCGGCGTTGACCATGAGCTGCGCGAGCAGCGTGGAGCCGGTCAGCAGGCCGAGCCCGGTGGCGACGTCGCGCCAGGCCGGGGCCGGGCCGCCGCGGCGGTCGGCGAGCACCGAGCGCATCCCGATCACCGAGGCGGCGAGCGGCGCCACGACGAGGATCAGGCTGAACGCGAACGCCGAGTGCACGCCGAACAGCGGGATCAGCGCGGCCAGGCCGATCCGCAGACCGCCGTCGACGCCCAGCTGGAGGCCGTAGGAGCCGAAGCGGCCGAGGCCCGCCAGCGCGCCGCGGGCCACCGAGCTGACGGCCAGGCCGATCAGGGCGCCGCCCATGCCGGCCACCAGGCCGATGTCGCCGGAGAAGAAGCGGTCCGCGATCGGGCGGGCGGCCGCCGCGACGCCGGCCAGCACGACGGCCAACACCGCGGCGGTGGCCAGCAGCACCCGGCGGATGGCCGGGCCCGGGCCGTGGCCGGCCACGTCGCGGGCGGCCACCAGCCGGTTGAGCTCCAGCTCCACCGGCGAGAACAGGCCGTACCCGACCGACATGACCAGCGTCCACAGCATGGAGACGCCGGCGACCTGCGTGGTGTCCAGGCCGTGCCCGGCGAGCGCCAGGAAGATGTACGAGGAGGCACCGAGCACGACGGTGCCCCCCGCGACGAGCCGCACGCCGGGGGGCAGCGCCCCCAGCAGCCTGGCCACCGGGTTCGTCATCGCAGTGCGGCCTTGGCCTTCAGCGGCTCCCACCAGGCGCGGTTGTCGCGGTACCAGGCGATGGTGGCCGCGAGGCCGTCCTCGAAGCGGACCTGCGGGGCGTAGCCGAGCTCCTCGCTGATCTTGGTGATGTCCAGCGAGTAGCGCAGGTCGTGGCCCTTGCGGTCGGCGACCGGCTCCACGGACGACCAGTCGGCGCCGGCCGCCTGGAGCAGCAGCTCGGTGAGCTCCTTGTTGGTCAGCTCGGTGCCGCCGCCGATGTTGTAGACCTCGCCGGCGCGGCCCTTGCGCATGGCGAGCTCGATGCCGCGGCAGTGGTCGGAGACGTGCAGCCAGTCGCGGATGTTGCCGCCGGTGCCGTACAGCGGCACCTTCTTGCCGTCCAGCAGGTTCGTGGTGAACAGCGGGATGACCTTCTCCGGGAACTGGTAGTGCCCGTAGTTGTTGGAGCAGCGGGTGACCACCACGTCCATGCCGTGGGTGCGGTGGTAGGCCAGCGCCAGCAGGTCGGACCCGGCCTTGGAGGCGGAGTACGGCGAGTTCGGGGCGAGCGGCCACTCCTCGGTCCACGAGCCCTCGGAGATCGAGCCGTACACCTCGTCGGTGGAGACGTGGACGAAGCGGGCGACGCCGTGCTTGCGGGCCGAGTCCAGCAGCACCTGGGTGCCGAGGACGTTGGTCACCACGAACGGGCCCGCGCCCTCGATCGAGCGGTCGACGTGCGACTCGGCCGCGAAGTGCACGACCACGTCGTGTCCGGGCATCACCTGGTCGACGGCGTCGGCGTCGCAGATGTCGCCGCGCACGAAGGCGTAGCCGCTGTGGTCGGCGACCGGGGCCAGGTTGGCCTCGACGCCCGAGTAGGTGAGCTTGTCGAAGACGGTGATCTGATCCGTTGCGTCGGCGCCGAGCAGCTGGCGGACGAACTCTGAACCGATGAAGCCGGCGCCGCCGGTGACGAGGATGCGCATAGTGCGGGCAGTCTACCGGGGCGAATCGAACCCGAGGCCCCGGGCCGACGGGGGCTTCCGAAGCGCCCCCGGACCTCACATAAGCTGCGTGGCATGCGTGGAATCCTCTTGGCCGGCGGCACCGGCTCCCGACTCTGGCCGCTGACCCGGGCTGTCTCGAAGCAGCTCCTCCCGGTCTTCGACAAGCCGATGATCTACTACCCGCTGTCGACCCTGGTCATGGCGGGGATCAGCGAGATCCTGATCATTACCACCCCCCAGGACCAGGAGCAGTTCCAGCGTCTGCTCGGCGACGGCTCCCAGTTCGGCCTGAAGCTGGAGTACGCCGTCCAGGAGAAGCCCGAGGGCATCGCCCAGGCCTTCGTCCTCGGCGCCGACTTCATCGGCGACGAGCCGGTCGCGCTGATCCTGGGCGACAACATCTTCCACGGCAGCGGCCTCGGCACCCGCCTCGCCCAGCGCACCGACCCCAAGGGCGGCATGGTCTTCGCCTACCCGGTCGCCGACCCGACCGCCTACGGCGTCGTCGAGTTCGACGACCACGGCCAGGTCATCTCCATCGAGGAGAAGCCGGACGCCCCGAAGTCCCGCTACGCCGTGCCCGGCCTCTACTTCTACGACAACCGCGTCGTGGAGATCTCCCGCGACCTGACCCCGAGCGCCCGCGGCGAGCTGGAGATCACGGCCGTCAACGAGGAGTACCTCAAGCTCGGCGAACTGCACGTCACCGTCCTCGACCGCGGCACCGCCTGGCTTGACACCGGCACGTTCGTCTCGATGGTCCAGGCCTCGGAGTTCGTCCGGGTCATCGAGGAGCGCCAGGGCTTCAAGATCGGCTGCATCGAGGAGGCCGCCTGGCGGGCCGGCCTGATCGACGCCGGGCAGCTGCGCGAGCTGGCCGAGCCGCTGCGCAAGAGCGGCTACGGCGACTACCTGATCGCGCTGCTCGACGAGGAGGCGGCCAAGTGAAGTTCCGCGAGCTGTCCATCCCCGGCGCCTTCGAGGTCACCCCGCAGCAGCACGGCGACCCGCGCGGCCTGTTCATGGAGTGGTACCGCTTCGACCGCCTGGAGGAGGTCGTCGGCCACCCGCTGCGGCTCGCGCAGGGCAACCTGTCGGTGTCCGCCAAGGACGTCGTGCGCGGCATCCACTTCGCCGACGTCCCGCCCGGCCAGGCCAAGTACGTCAGCTGCGTGCGCGGCGCCGTCCTGGACGTCGTCGTCGACCTGCGGGTGGGCTCCCCCGCCTTCGGGAAGTGGGAGTTCGTCCGCCTCGACGACGCCGAGCGCACGTCCGTCTACATCCCCGAGGGCGTCGGCCACGGCTTCTGCGCGCTGACCGACGACGCCACCCTGTCGTACGTCTGCTCCGAGACCTACAACCCGACCGGCGAGCACGCGGTGCACCCGCTCGACCCGGACCTCGGCATCGAGTGGCCCGCCGACGTCCCCCAGCTGTCGGCCCGCGACGCGGCAGCCCCCACGCTCGCCGAGGCGATCGCGAGCGGCCTGCTGCCGGACTACGAGCAGTGCCTGGCGTACACCGAGGGCCTGCGCACCAAGTGAACCGACCGGTGCCCGGACCGGCCGCCCGCGGCGGCCCCGGTCCGGGCATCGCCGTCGGCGGGGGCCTCGCGGGGGCTCAGTATGATGGGCCCGCCGCGGGGTCGTGCTCCCGCCCGCAGGCCCCGAACCCGACCACCGGATGTGCCTCCACCATGACCACTCTGGAAATCCTGCTTCCGTACTACGGCGACGTCGCACTGATGCAGGAGGCGGTCCGCAGCGTCCTGGCCCAGACCGACCCGGACTGGCGGCTGACCGTCGTGGACGACGGCAAGGAACCCGGCGTCCCGGAGTGGTTCGCGGAGCTCGGCGACCCGCGGGTGCGCTACTTCCGCAACGAGCAGAACCTCGGCGTCACCGGCAACTACCGCAAGTGCCTGGGCATGGCCGAGCACGAGCACATGGTGTTCATGGGCACCGACGACGTCATGCTGCCCAACTACGTGGCCACGATCCGCTCGATCCTCGCCCAGCACCCCGGCGTGGCGATGATCCAGCCCGGCGTCCAGGTCATCGGCAGCGACGGCCGGCCGAGCACCTCGCTCGCGGACGAGTCCAAGCGCCGCATCTACGCGCCCAAGGCACAGGGCCGCCTCCTGATGGGCGGCGAGGACCTCGCCGTCAGCCTGCTCAGGGGCAACTGGCTCTACTTCCCGTCCATCTGCTGGCGCACCGAGGCCGTGAAGACCACCGGCTTCCGCGACAACCTGGAGATCATCCAGGACCTCGCCCTGGTCATCGACCTCCTCCAGGCCGGCGAGCAGATGGTCATCGACGACGTCCTCGCCTTCCAGTACCGCCGGCACGCCGTCAGCATCTCCTCCTCGTCCGCGTTCAGCGGCACCCGCTTCACCGAGGCCCGGCGCTACTTCCTCGACGCCGCCGACCGCCTCGACGCGCAAGGCTGGTCGCGGGCGGCGCGTGCCTCCCGGCTCCACCTGTCCGCCCGCATCCACGCCCTCACCCTGGTCCCGGGCGCGATGCGCGCCGGCCAGTGGGACGGTGCGAAGGCCCTGCTGCGCAACGCCACCAGCACGGCCCGCCGTCCCCGCTGACCCACGAACCCTTGGAGTCCCCGCAATGACCGCTCCGCACACGGCACCGGCCCGGGTGGCCGTCCTCGGTGGCACCGGCTTCATCGGCCGGGTGCTCGGCGCCCGCCTCCTCGCGCAGGGCGCCGAGGTCGTCAGCCTCGCCCGCAAGGCCCCGGCCGAGCCGGCGCCCGGCCGCTTCGTCGCCTTCGACCTCGCGGGCGGCGACCCCGCCGAGCTCACCGCGCTGCTCGACCGCGAGCGCGTCGACACCGTCGTCAACGCGGCCGGCGGCATGTGGGGCCTGAACGACGAGCAGATGTACCAGGCCAACGTCGTCCTCACCGAGCGGCTGATCGAGGCCGTCGCCGCCATGGCCTCCCCCGCCCGCCTGGTCCACCTCGGCACCGTCCACGAGTACGGCATGGCCCCGGTGGGCACCAGCCAGCGCGAGAGCGACCCGGCCGCCCCGGTCATGGAGTACGGCAAGCTCAAGCTCGCCGCCACCGAGGCCGTCGTGCGCGCCGTCGAGGCCGGCCGGATCTCCGGCGTCGTGCTGCGGCTCGGCAACGTCGTCGGCGCCGGCCAGCCCGGCCACAGCCTGCTCGGCGTCATGGCCGCCAAGCTCGACGCCGCCCGCGCGGCCGGCGAGACCGCGCAGCTCTCGCTGCAGCCGCTCACCGCCCTGCGCGACTTCGTCGACCTCACCGACACCCTCGACGCCGTCCTGCTGGCCGCCGCCGACCGCTCGGCCCCGCCGGTCGTCAACGTCGGCACCGGCTCCGCCTCCACCGCCCGTCACCTGGTCGAGCTCCTGATCGAGGAGAGCGGCGTGCCCACCGAGATCACCGAGGTCCCGGCCCCCGAGGGCACCGGCCCGGAGACCGAGTGGCAGCAGCTCGACGTCACCGTCGCCCGCGACAGCCTCGGCTGGACCCCCCGCCGCACCC
>NZ_JAQYXB010000572.1:0-344 GCF_036322405.1 Streptomyces sp. SP17BM10
CGATCGGGTCCAGCCCGGCCGCGGCGTCGACCACCGACTCGTGCGGGAGCAGCCCAGAGCGGAAGAGCGGCCCGTCGGCACAGTCTCTCCCGTCGAGGCTGGCGCCCGGGTCGGCCCGGGGCATTACCTCGGGGGGGGGGGTGGGGGGGGGGCACCGGGGCGGGGGGGGGGCCGGCCCCGCAGGGCGCGGCGGGGGGGGGGGGGCTGCGGCCGGGCGCCGGGGGGCCGGGGGCGCCCGGCGGGGCCCCGGGGCGCGCGCCGTCCGAGCGCCCGGCCCGGCGCCGCCAGCCCCCCCCCACCCCGCGCCCCGCCCACTCCCCCCCCCCCCCCCCCCCCCGCCCCCC
>NZ_JAQYXB010000573.1:0-31688 GCF_036322405.1 Streptomyces sp. SP17BM10
CACCGAGGCCGCCGCCGTCCTCGGCCACGCCTCACCGCAGGCCGTCGCCGCCGACCGGGACTTCCACGACCTCGGCATCGACTCCCTCACGGCACTCGAACTGCGCAACCGCCTGACCGCCGTCACCGGCCTGCGCCTGCCGGCCACCCTGGTCTTCGACCACCCGACCCCCGCCGCCATCGCCGACCTCGTGCTCGCGGAGGTGCTCGGCCAGCACGAAGGGCCGGCGGCCCCGGCCGCGGCGGCCGTCGCCACCGCCGACGACCCGATCGCGATCGTCGGCATGGCCTGCCGCCTGCCCGGCGGGATCGGCACGCCCGAGGAGCTGTGGGCACTGGTCGCCGAGGGCCGCGAGGGCATCTCCGACTTCCCGACCGACCGCGGCTGGGACCTCGACACCCTGCTCGGCGGCGGCCCCGGCGACCGGGGGCGCAGCGCCACCGCCAAGGGCGGCTTCCTGTACGGGGTGGCCGACTTCGACGCGGCGTTCTTCGGCATCTCGCCGCGCGAGGCCCTCGCCATGGACCCGCAGCAGCGGCTCCTGCTGGAGACCTCCTGGGAGGCCGTCGAGCGCGCGGGCATCGACCCGACGGCGCTGCGCGGCAGCCGGACCGGCGTCTTCGTCGGCACCGGGGGCCAGGACTACCTGACGCTCGTCATGAACGCGCAGGAGGACATCGAGGGTCACGCGAGCACCGGCCTGGCCGCGAGCGTGGTCTCCGGCCGGATCTCCTACACGTTCGGCCTGGAGGGCCCGGCGGTCACCGTCGACACGGCGTGCTCCTCCTCGCTGGTGGCGATGCACCTGGCCGCGCAGTCGCTGCGCAGCGGCGAGTGCACGCTCGCCCTGGCCGGCGGCGTCACGGTGATGTCGTCCTCGCTCGGCTTCCCGGGCTTCACCCGGCAGGGCGGACTGGCTCCGGACGGGCGCTGCAAGGCGTTCGCGGACGGCGCCGACGGCACCGGCTGGTCGGAGGGCGCGGGCGTCCTGGTGCTGGAGCGCCTCTCGGACGCGCGCCGCAACGGGCACCCCGTCCTCGCGGTCGTGCGCGGCAGCGCCGTCAACCAGGACGGCGCCTCCAACGGTCTCACGGCCCCCAACGGGCCGTCCCAGCAGCGTGTCATCCGCCAGGCCCTCGCCAACGCGCGTCTCTCGGCGGCGGAGGTCGACTTCGTCGAGGGCCACGGCACGGGCACCACCCTGGGCGACCCGATCGAGGCTCAGGCCCTCCTCGCCACCTACGGGCAGGACCGCGAACGGCCGCTCCTGCTCGGCTCGCTGAAGTCCAACATCGGCCACACCCAGGCCGCGGCCGGCGCGGCCGGCGTGATCAAGGCCGTGCTGTCGATGCGGCACGGCGTGTTGCCCCGCACGCTGCACGTGGACGCACCGTCCTCGCACGTCGACTGGTCGGCCGGTGACGTCCGGCTGCTCACGCGGGCGGAGGAGTGGCCGGAGACCGGGCGGCCGCGCCGGGCGGGCGTGTCGGCCTTCGGGATCAGCGGCACCAACGCGCACGTGATCGTCGAGCAGGCCCCGCCGGCCGAGGCCGGCGGGGCGGAGCCGTCGGTGGCGCCGGGCGTCGTGCCGTGGGTGCTGGCGGGAAAGTCGGAGGCCGCGCTCGACGCGCAGCTCGCTCGGCTCGGCGGCCTGGACGCCCCGCCCGTGGACGTCGGCCTGTCGCTGGCCGCCGGGCGGTCGCGCTTCGCGCACCGGGCGGTGCTGCTGGACGGCGCGGAGGTGGCGCGCGGCGTCGCCGACGGCGAGCGCAGGACGGCGCTGCTGTTCTCCGGGCAGGGTGCCCAACGCCTCGGCATGGGGCAGGAGTTGTACGGTCGCTTCCCCGTGTTCGCGGAAGCCTTCGACGCGGTCTGCGCGCAGTTCGACCTGCCCGTCCGCGAGGTCGCGTGGGGCTCGGACGAGGAGGCGATCAACCGGACGGAGTACGCCCAGGCCGGGTTGTTCGCCGTCGAGGTGGCGCTCTACCGGCTCCTCGAATCCCTGGGCCTGCGGCCGGACTTCGTCGCCGGCCACTCGATCGGCGAGATCGCGGCCGCCCACGCGGCCGGGGTGTTCAGCCTGGCCGACGCCTGCGCCCTGGTGGCCGCTCGCGGGCGGCTGATGCAGGCGCTCCCGTCGGGCGGCGCGATGCTGGCGGTGCAGGCGTCGGAGGAGGAACTCCGGCCGCTGCTGGGCGAGTTCGTGTCGATCGCCGCCGTCAACGGCCCGACCTCCGTCGTCGTCTCGGGTGCCGAGGAGGCCGTCGCACAGATCGAGGCGCACTTCGCCGACCGGCGGACCACGCGGCTCAAGGTCTCCCACGCCTTCCACTCCCCGCTGATGGACCCGATGCTGGAGGACTTCCGCGAGGTCCTCAAGGGGCTGACCTACCAGTCCCCTTCGCTCCCGCTGGTCTCCAACCTCACCGGCGAGCTCGGCAGCGAGGAGTTCACCACCCCCGACTACTGGGTGCGCCACGTCCGCGAGGCCGTCCGCTTCGCCGACGGGATCCGCGTGCTGCACGCCGCCGGTGCGACCGACTTCCTGGAGCTCGGCCCCGATGCGGCCCTGTCCCCGGCGGTCCGGCAATGCCTGGCGGACGCCCCGGCGGCCGTCGTCGAGCCGGCCGTCCGCCGAGGCCGCCCCGAGGAGGCCGCGCTGCTGACCGCGCTCGCCCGCCTCCACGTCGTCGGCGTGCCCGTCGACTGGGCGCGCCTGTTCGACGGCACCGGCGCCCGGCGCGCCGACCTGCCGACCTACGCCTTCCAGCGCGAGCGCTACTGGCCGCAGACGCACGCCCCGGCCGGTGGACGCCCCGGCGCCGCCGCGCCGGACGACCCGCTGGACGCCCGCTTCTGGGCCGCCGTCGAGGGCGAGGACCTGGACGCGCTCGCCGCCGACCTCGCCGTGGACGGCGACGCGCTCGGCGCGGTGCTCCCGGCCCTGTCCGCCTGGCGGCGCCACCACCGCGACCAGTCGCTCCTCGACGCCCTGCGCTTCCACGAGTCCTGGCGCGCGCTGCCGGGCGGCTCGACGGCCCGGCCCTCCGGCCCGTGGCTGGTGGTGACGCCGGCCGCGGACGGCGACGAGGCGTGGACGGAAGCGGTCTGCGAGTCCGTCGGACCGGACGCCCTGTGCCTGTCCGTGCCCACGTCGGAGCGCGCCGAGCTCGCCACGCTCCTGCGCGGACTGCCCTCCACCGGCCGCCCGTTCACCGGCGTCCTGTCCCTCCTCGCGCTCGGCCGGGGTACCGACCCGGCCGCCGCGACCCTCGGCCTCCTCCAGGCCCTGCGCGACGCGGACCTCACCGCGCCGCTGTGGTGCCTGACGCGCGGCGCGGTCGCCGTGGCCCGCACCGAGGCGCCGGCCGCGCCCGAGCAGGCCGCCGTGTGGGGCCTCGGCCGGGTCGCCGCGCTGGAGCACCCCCAGCAGTGGGGCGGCCTCGTCGACCTGCCCGAGGCGCCCGACCGGTCCGCGGTGCGCCGCCTGGCCGCCGTGCTCGCCGGTACGGACGGCGAGGACCAGATCGCGATCCGCACCGCCGCCGTCCACGCCCGCCGCCTGGTCCCGGCCCCGGCGGGCGCGCCGGACGCCGGCTGGACGCCGGGGGAGACCCCCGGCACCGTGCTGATCACCGGCGGCACCGGCGGCCGGGGCGCGGCCGTGGCCCGGCAACTCGCCGCCGCGGGCGCGACCCACCTGCTGCTGGCGAGCCGCCGCGGGCCGGACGCCCCCGGCGCCGCCGACCTCGCCGAGGAGCTGAGCGGCCTGGGCGTCGGCGTGACGATCGCCTCCTGTGACGTCGCCGACCGCGCCGACCTCGCCGCCCTGCTGGCCACGGTCCCCGCCGACGCCCCGCTCACCGCCGTCGTCCACGCGGCGGGCACGGTCGACGACGGCGTCCTCGACGACCTGACGCCCGAGCGCCTCGCCGCCGTCCACCGGGTCCGTGCCGGGGCCGCCCGCCACCTGGACGAGCTGACCCGCGGTCTCGCCCTGACGGCCTTCGTGCTCTGCTCCTCCGTCGCGGGCGCCGTCGGCACCCCCGGCCGCGCGACCCTCGCCGCCCCGGCCGCCGTCCTGGACGCGCTCGCCCAGCGCCGCCGCGCCGAGGGCCTGCCCGCGACCTCCGTCGCCTGGGGCGCCTGGGTCGGCGCCGAGTACACAGCACCGGCCGGGGACGACAGCCGCACCCAGCGCGCCGCCGTGCCCGCCCTGCACCCCGAGCTCGCCCTGGCCGCGCTGCGCCAGGCCGTCACCCGTCCGGCGCCCGCACTCGTGCTGCTCGACCTGACGCAGCCGCAGGTCCTGGAGAGCCTGGTGGGCCTGCGCGGCAACCCGCTGCTGCGCGACCTCCCCGCCGCCCGGCCCGCCCTGGAGGCCGCCGCCGCGGCCCGCCGCGACTACGCGACCGCCGCCTCCGAGCTCACCGGCCGTCTGCGTGCCCTCACCCCGGCCGAGCGCACCGCCCTGCTCACCGACCTGGTCCGCACCCACGTCGCCGCCGTGCTCGGCTACGCCGACCGCTCCGCCGTCGCCCCGGACCGCAAGTTCCGCGACCTCGGCTTCGACTCGCTGACCGCCGTCGAACTGCCCGCCCGCCTCGGCGCGGCCACCGGCCTCAAGCTCCCGGTCACCTCCGTCTACGACTACCCGACCGCCCAGGCCCTCGCCGAACACCTCCTGGCCGAGCTCCTCGACAGCCCCGCCGACCCGCTGCCGCCCGCTGCGCGGGCCGCGGCCGACGACACCGACCCGATCGCGATCGTCGGCATGGCCTGCCGCCTGCCCGGCGGGGTCACCTCGCCCGACGAGCTGTGGCGCCTGGTCTGCGAGGGCGGCGACGGCATCGCCGGCTTCCCCGAGGACCGCGGCTGGGACCTGCGGACCCTGCTCGTCGGCGACCGCGACGGCCGGGGCCGCAGCGCCACCCTGGAAGGCGGCTTCATCGACGCCGTCGCCGACTTCGACGCCTCCTTCTTCGGCATCTCGCCGCGCGAGGCCCTCGCCATGGACCCCCAGCAGCGCCTCCTCCTGGAGACGTCCTGGGAGGCCCTGGAGCGCGCCGGGGTCGACCCGCAGAAGCTCGGCGGCAGCCGCACCGGCGTCTTCGTCGGCACCAACGGCCTCGACTACGCGACGCTCATGACGACCTCGCGCGAGGACATCGGCGGCCACGCCGGCACCGGCCTCGCGTCGAGCGTGCTGTCCGGCCGCATCTCCTACACCCTCGGCCTGGAGGGCCCGGCCGTCACCGTCGACACCGCGTGCTCGTCCTCCCTGGTCGCCCTGCACTGGGCCGCCCAGGCGCTGCGGGGCGGCGAGTGCGGACTCGCGCTCGCCGGCGGCGTGACGGTGATGACCACACCGGTGAGCTTCGCCGGCTTCACCGTCCAGAACGGCCTCGCCGCCGACGGCCGCTGCAAGGCCTACTCGGACGCCGCCGACGGCACCAACTGGTCCGAGGGCGTCGGCATGGTCGTCCTGGAGCGGCTGTCCGACGCGCGCCGCAACGGGCACCCGGTGCTCGCGATCGTGCGCGGCAGCGCCGTCAACCAGGACGGCGCCTCCAACGGCATCACCGCGCCCAACGGCCCGTCCCAGCAGCGCGTCATCCGCCAGGCCCTCGCGAGCGCCGGACTGACGCCCGCCGAGGTCGACGCCGTCGAGGGCCACGGCACCGGCACCGCCCTCGGCGACCCGATCGAGGCCCAGGCGCTCCTGGCCACCTACGGCCGCCACCGCGAACGGCCGCTGCTGCTCGGCTCGCTGAAGTCCAACATCGGCCACACCCAGGCCGCCGCCGGCGTCGCGGGCGTGATCAAGACCGTGCTCGCCATGCGCCACGGCGTGCTGCCGAAGTCCCTGCACATCGACCGGCCGTCCACCGTCGTGGACTGGACGGCGGGCTCGATCGACCTGCTCACCGAGGCCCGGCCGTGGCCCGAGGTCGACCGGCCCTGGCGCGCCGGGGTGTCCTCGTTCGGGATCAGCGGCACCAACGCGCACCTGATCCTCGAACAGGCGCCCGCCGTGACCGAGCGCACCGACGACCAGCGGGTGCTGCCCGCCGTCGTCCCGTGGGTGCTCTCCGGCCGCTCCGAGGACGCGCTGGAGACCCACCTCGCCCGCGCCCGCGCCCTCGAACTCTCCCCGCTGGACATCGGGTACTCGCTCGCCGCCGGACGCTCCGCCTTCGAGCACCGGGCCGTGCTGCTCGCCTGCAGCGAGGGGCTGACCGAGGTCGCCCGCGGCGTCGCGGCCGACCGCTCGACGGCCTTCCTGTTCTCCGGCCAGGGTTCGCAGCGCCTCGGCATGGGCCGGGAGCTGTACGCGCGCTTCCCGGTGTTCGCGGACGCCTTCGACACGGTCTGCGCGGTGCTGGACGAGCACCTGGAACAGCCGCTGCGCGCGGTCGTGTGGGGCGAGGACGCGGAGCTGCTGAACCGGACCGCGTACGCCCAGGCGGCGCTGTTCGCGGTCGAGGTGGCGCTCTACCGGCTCGTCGAATCCCTGGGCCTGCGGCCGGACTTCGTCGCCGGCCACTCGATCGGCGAGATCGCGGCGGCGCACGTCGCCGGGGTGTTCCCGCTCGGCGACGCGTGCGCCCTGGTGGCGGCCCGCGGGCGGCTGATGCAGGCGCTCCCGTCGGGTGGCACGATGCTGGCGGTGCAGGCGACGGAGGAGGAAGTCCGGCCGCTGCTGGGCGAGTTCGTGTCGATCGCGGCCGTCAACGGCCCGACCTCCGTCGTCGTCTCGGGTACCGAGGAGGCCGTCGCACAGATCGAGGCGCACTTCGCCGATCGACGGACCACGCGGCTCAAGGTCTCCCACGCCTTCCACTCCCCGCTGATGGACCCGATGCTGGAGGACTTCCGCGAGGTCCTCGACGGCCTGTCCTACAGCGCGCCCTCGATCCCGCTGGTCTCCAACCTGACCGGCGCCCTGGGCGGGGAGTTCACCACCCCCGACTACTGGGTGCGCCACGTCCGCGAGGCCGTCCGCTTCGCCGACGGCGTCCGCGCCCTGCGCGAGGCCGGAGCCACCGCCTTCCTCGAACTCGGCCCCGACGGCGTCCTCACCGCCCTCGCCGAGCAGAGCCTCGGCGACGACACGGTCGACTGCGTGCGCGCCGCCGCCCTGCGCAAGGACCGCGCCGACGAGCGGACCCTGCTCACCGCCCTCGCCGCGCTCCACGCGGCCGGCGTCCCGGTCGACTGGGCGGCCCTGTTCGACGGCACCGGCGCCCGCCGGGTCGACCTGCCCACCTACGCCTTCGACCACCGCCGCTACTGGCCGCGCCCGGCCGCCCTCTCCGGCGACGTCGCCTCCGTCGGCCTCGTCCCCGCCGACCACCCGCTGCTGGGCGCCGCCGTCCCGCTCGCCGACGACACCGACGGCGTGCTGTTCACCAGCCGCCTCGCCCTGCGCGTCCACCCGTGGCTGCTCGACCACCGGATCGGCGGGCGGCTCGCCTTCCCCGCCGCCGCGTTCGTCGAACTGGCCGTCCGGGCCGGTGACCAGGTCGGTTGCGGCAGGATCGCGGAGCTCACGCTCGGCGACCCGCTCCCGCTCGCCGAGGACGACGAACCCGTCGTGCAGGTGCGCGTCGGCGCGCCCGACGACACCGGCGCCCGCCCGGTGACCTGCTACGCCCGCCCCGGCGACGCCGCCCCCGACGAGCCGTGGACGCGCTGCGCCACCGGCACCCTCGTGCCCCAGGAGGCCGACCTGCCGGACTACGCCCAGGCGGCCTGGCCGCCGGCCGGCGCACTCGCCGTCGACCTGGACGGCTTCTACCGCGAGCCCGGGCGCGGACCGGCGTTCCGGGGCCTGCGCGCCGCGTGGCTGCGCGGCGAGGAAGTGTTCGCGGAGGTCGAGCTGGACGGCGAACCCGCCGACGACGCCCGCTACTTCGGCCTCCACCCGGCCCTGCTCGACGCCGCCCTGCACGCCGCCGTGCTGATCGGCGTCGGCACCGAGGAGCAGCTGCCGCAGCCCCAGGCCTGGCAGGGCGTGGCCCTGCACGCCGGGGGAGCGGCCGCCCTGCGGGTGCGCGTCGCCCGCCTCGGCGAGGACACGGTGTCCGTCACCGCCACCGACCCGGCGGGCGGCGCGGTGCTGACGGTCGGCTCGGTCGCCCTGCGCGCCCCGCAGGCCACCGCGGCCGCCGCCCGCACCGGCCGCGACCCGCTGTTCCGGATCGAGTGGGTCCCCGCCCCGGCCGCGCCGCCGGCCGCCACGGCGCCGAGCTGCACCGCCCTCGGCCGGGACGCCTACGGCACGGGCTCCTCGGTCGCGACCCTCGCCGACCTCGGCCGCCAGGCGCCCGACCTCGTCCTGGTCGCCCTGGACGGCCCGGCCGGCGATGTTCCCGAGGCCGTCCACGCGCACACCGCGCGCGTGCTCGCCCTCGTCCAGGAGTGGCTGGCCGACGACCGCGCCGCCGCCTCCCGGCTGGTGTTCGTGACCCGGGGCGCCGTCCGGGCCGCCGACGGCGAGACCGTCCGCGACCTGCCCGGCGGCGCCGCCTGGGGCCTGGCCCGCACGGCGAACTCCGAGCACCCCGGCCGCTTCGCCCTGCTCGACGTCGAGCGGACGGAGGACGTGGCCGCCGTGCTGGCGCTGCTGCCCGGCCTGCTGGCCGACGGCGAGGCCCAGTTCGCCGTCCGCGGCGGCGCGCTGCGGGTCGGCCGGCTGGCCCGGCTCGCGGACGCACCGGGGCTGCTGCCCCCGGCCGGCACGCCCTGGGTCCTGGACGGCCGACTGCCCGACGACCTGGCGCTGGTGCCCAGCCCCGAGGCGGCCGAGCCGCCCGCGGCCGGGCAGGTGGCCGTCGCCGTGAAGGCCGCAGCGGTTCACGCACACGGCACCGGCGCGGCCGGCGTGGTGACGGCGGTCGGTGACGGCGTGCCGGACCTGCGACCCGGCGACGAGGTGTTCGGCGTGCTGCCGGCCGGGCCGAAGGCGATCGCCGACCGGCGCCTGCTGGCCCCGGTGCCCGACGGCTGGCCCCTCGGGGCCGCCGCCGCGCTGGCCGCCGACTTCGTCCCCGCGTGGCAGGCCCTCGGCGGCTCCGACGCCGCCCGGGCCGGCCTGACCGTCCACGTCCACGCCACCGCCGTCGGACCGGCCACCGCCGCCGTCGAACTCGCCCTGCGCCTGGGCGCCGACGTCTCGGCCACGGCCCCCGACGGCCTGCGCGACGCCCTGCTCGGCCACGGCCTGCCGCCCGAGCGGCTCACCGGCCGCGCGGCGGCGGGCACCGGCCTCGTCCTCGACGACGAGGCCTTCGCCCAGCTCCCCGCACCGGACGCCGACCAGACCGCGGCGATCCTCGCGGAGCTCGCCGCCCTGGCCGGCAGCGGTGCGCTCACCGCGCCGCCGGTCGCCGCGCACGACATCCGCGACGCCCGCACCGCGCTCGCCCCCCAGGCGCCCGCCACCCGGACCGTCCTCACGATGCCCGTCGAGCGCGACCCCGACGGCACCGTCCTGATCACCGGCGGCACCGGCGCCCTCGGCCGCCACCTCGCCCGGCGCCTGGCCGTCACCGGCGCCCGCCACCTGCTGCTCACCAGCCGCCGCGGACCGGACGCGCCCGGCGCGGCCGAACTCCTCGCCGACCTGGCGGCCCTCGGCGCCGAGGCCCGCGTCGTCGCCTGCGACACCGCCGACCGCGCCGCCACCGAGGCACTGCTCGCCGGCATCCCCGCCGAACACCCGCTCACCGCCGTCATCCACACGGCCGGTGTGCTGGACGACGGCATCGTCACCGCGCTCACCCCCGAGCGCCTGTCCGCCGTCCTGCGGCCCAAGGTCGACGCCGTCTGGCAGCTCCACGAGCTCACCCGCGACCTCGACCTCGCCCAGTTCGCCGTCTTCTCGTCCATCGCGGGCGTCATGGGCAGCCCCGGCCAGGGCAACTACGCCGCGGCCAACGCCTTCCTGGACACCCTGGTCGACCACCGCAGGTCGCTCGGCCTCGCCGGCACCTCGCTCGCCTGGGGCCCGTGGGCCCAGGAGGCGGGCATGACCAGCGAGCTCAGCGAGACCGACATGCGGCGCATGCAGTCCGGCGGCATCCCGCCGCTCTCCGTCGAGCAGGGCCTCGCCCTGTTCGAGGCCGCCCTCGGCTCCGCCGAACCGCTGGTCATCCCGATGGGCCTGGCCGCCGGGGGCATGCGCCCCCAGGGCGACGTGCCGCCGCTGTTCCGCGGACTCGTCCGCGCGGCCCGGCGCACCGCCTCCGGTGGCGGCACGAGCGGCGCCGACGCGGCCGCCGACTTCACCCGGCAGCTGCTCGACCTGGGCGAGCGCGACCGCATGCACTACCTCGTCGACACCGTCCGCGCCGAAGCCGCCGCCGTCCTCGGCCACGCCTCCCCGGAGGCCGTCGACGCCGAACGCGACTTCTACGAGCTCGGGTTCGACTCGCTCACCGCCGTCGAGCTGCGCAACCGGATCGCCGCCGTCACCGGCCTGCGGATGCCCGCCACCGTCGTCTTCGACAGCCGCTCGCCCGTCGAGCTCGCCACCTGGATCCGCAGCGAACTCGCCAACCAGGCCACCGAGGACGGCGAGGGCGGCTCGGTGCTCGGCGCCGGCACCGAGCCCGAACTCGACTCCCTGGAGCGGCTGTTCACCGACGCCCTGGCCAACGGCAAGGTGCCCGAGGCCCAACGCATGCTCGCCACCGTCGCGGCCCTGCGCCCCACCTTCGAGGCGACCGCCGAACTGGAGGACCTGCCCTGGGCGACCCGCCTCGCCGAGGGGCCCCGCCCGACCCGGCTGATCTGCGTCAGCGCGCCGACGGCCAACGCGGGCGTGCACCAGTACTCCCGGCTCGCCGCCCACTTCCGCGGCGAGCGCGAGGTGTCGGCGCTCCCGCTGGTCGGCTTCGCCACCGGCGAGCGGCTGCCCGCCACCCCCGAGGTCGCCACCCGGGTGATCGCCGAGAGCGCCCTGCGCGCCAGCGACGGCCACCCGTTCGTCCTCGCCGGCCACTCCTCCGGCGGGTCCTTCGCCTACGCCGCGGCCGGCCTGCTGGAGCACACCTGGGGCATCCGCCCGGCCGGCGTCGTCCTCTTCGACACGCTGAGCTTCCAGCACAACGCCGACGAGGGCACCGACTACACCGGCATGATGCGGCTCAACTTCACCGGCGCCGACTCGCCGGTGCGGCTGACCAACTCCCGCCTGTCCGCCATGGGCCGCTGGATGGTCCTCCTCAACCGCCTGGAGGTCCACCACACCACGGCCCCCGTCCTGCTCGTCACCTGCGACCGCGCCCTGACCGGCGTCGACGAGGCCCCCATCGAGCAGCGGGCCCAGGCCGAACCGCTCGTGCCGGGCGCCCAGGTGAGGGGAGTCGACGCCGACCACCTGTCGATGATCCGCGAGGACTCGGCCCTGACCGCCGAGATCGTCGAGGAGTGGCTGCGCGGCCGGGAGTAGCCGCAGACGCACGGACGGGCGTGCCGGGCACCTCACGGTGCCGGGCACGCCCGTCCGTGCGTCTAGGGAAAACCGGGGCCGTCCGTGGCGAGACTGGGCGGGCGACGGGTCGGACCCGACGTCAGGAGTTCGCGCGCGGCGCCGGACCGGGCGTCCGGCGGGACCCTTCCCGCACGGCGTTCCCTGGCAGATCCCCGGAGAGGTTGACGTCCCGATGTCGAACGAAGACAAGCTCCGCGACTACCTGAAGCGGGCGATCGCGGACCTCCACGAGACCCGCGAACAACTCCGCGAGGCGACCGAGCAGCACCGGGAGCCGATCGCCGTGGTCGGCATGGCCTGCCGGCTGCCCGGCGGGGTCGCCTCCCCGGAGGAGCTGTGGGACCTCCTGCGCGACGGCGTCGACGCCGTCTCCGCCTTCCCCGCCGACCGCGGCTGGGACCTGCCCGAAGGCGCCGTCACCTCCCGCGAGAGCGGGTTCCTGCACGACGCGGGCGAGTTCGACGCCTCCTTCTTCGGCATCTCGCCGCGCGAGGCCCTCGCCATGGACCCCCAGCAGCGGATCCTCCTGGAGACCGCCTGGGAGGCCGTCGAACGGGCCGGCATCGACCCCGGGACGCTGACCGGCACCCAGACCGGCGTGTTCGTCGGCACCGGGCACGGCGGCTACGACAGCGCCTCCACCGCCGGCGGCCAGATCGCCGAGACCGCCGCCGGACACCTCCTGACCGGCAACACCGTCAGCGTCGCCTCCGGCCGCATCTCCTACGTCCTCGGCCTCGAAGGCCCGGCCATCACGGTCGACACCGCGTGCTCCTCCTCGCTGGTCGCCCTGCACCTCGCCGTCCAGTCGCTGCGCCGGGGCGAGTGCTCGCTGGCGCTCGCGGGCGGCGTGACGGTGATGTCGAGCCCGCAGATGTTCACCGAGTTCTCCCGGCAGGGCGGCCTCGCCGCCGACGGCCGGTGCAAGCCCTTCGCGGCGGCGGCCGACGGCACCGCGTGGAGCGAGGGCGCGGCCGTCCTCCTGGTCGAGCGGCTCTCCGACGCGCGGCGCCTCGGCCACCCGGTGCTGGCCGTCGTGCGCGGCTCGGCCGTCAACCAGGACGGTGCCTCCAACGGGCTGACGGCGCCCAACGGTCCGTCGCAGCAGCGCGTGATCCGGGCGGCCCTGGCCGACGCCGGTCTGTCGCCCGCGGAGGTGGACATCGTCGAGGCGCACGGCACGGGCACGCGGCTCGGGGACCCGATCGAGGCCCACGCCCTGCTCGCGACCTACGGGCAGGACCGCGAACAGCCCGTGCTCATCGGTGCGTTGAAGTCCAACACCGGCCACACCCAGGCCGCCTCCGGCGTCGCCGGGGTGATCAAGACGGTGCTCGCGATGCGGCACGGCCTGGTGCCGCGCACCCTGCATCTCGACGCCCCGACCCCGCACGTCGACTGGACCGCCGGCGCCGCCGAACTCCTGGACGAGGCCCGGGAATGGCCCGCCAACGCGTGGCCCCGGCGGGCCGCCGTGTCCTCCTTCGGCGTGAGCGGCACCAACGCGCACGTCGTGCTGGAGGCGGCGCCCGCGGTCGAGGACGTCGAGCTGGACGTGACGGCCGGGGCGACGCTGCCGTGGGTGCTGTCGGCGCACGACGAGACGGCCCTGCGGGCCCAGGCCGGGCGCCTGGCCACCCACCTGCGGACGCGCGGACCGCTCGACGCGGCCGACGTCGCGTACTCCCTGGCGACCGGCCGGTCGGCCATGGCGCACCGGGCCGTCGTCGTCTCGGCCGACCCGGAGGAGCGTCTGCGCGCGCTGGACGCCCTCGCGGCCGGGAGCGCCGTCGCCGGCCTCGTGACGGGCGCGGCGGAGAAGGGGGCGGCGACGGCGTTCCTGTTCTCGGGGCAGGGGTCGCAGCGGTTGGGGATGGGGCGGGAGTTGTATGCCCGGTTCCCGGTGTTCGCGCGGGCTTTCGACGAGGTGTGTGCGGAGCTGGATCCGGGTCTGCGGGATGTGGTGTGGGGTTCGGATGCGGAGCTGCTGAATCAGACGGCGTATGCCCAGGCCGGGTTGTTCGCGGTCGAGGTGGCGCTCTACCGGCTGGTCGAGTCGTTGGGTGTGCGGCCGGAGTTCGTGGCGGGGCACTCGATCGGTGAGGTGGCCGCGGCGCACGTGGCGGGGGTGTTCAGCCTGGCTGACGCCTGCGCCCTGGTGGCGGCTCGTGGCCGTCTGATGCAGGCGCTGCCGGCGGGCGGTGCGATGCTCGCCGTCCAGGCGACGGAGGACGACGTCCTGCCGTTGCTGGGCGAGTTCGTGTCGATTGCCGCTGTCAATGGCCCGACTTCCGTTGTCGTTTCGGGCACGGAGGAGGCTGTCGCGGCGATCGAGGCACACTTCGCCGACCGCAGGACGACGCGGCTTCGGGTCTCGCACGCGTTCCACTCGCCGCTGATGGACCCGATGCTCGCGGACTTCCGTGAGGTCCTCAACGGGCTGACGTACAACGCGCCGTCGATCCCGCTGGTCTCCAACCTGACGGGCGCACTGGCGGAAGGGGTCCAGGGGCCCGACTACTGGGTGCGCCACGTCCGCGAGGCGGTCCGCTTCGCCGACGGCGTCCGCACCCTCCACGAGGCCGGGGTCACCCGCTTCCTCGAACTCGGCCCGGACGGCGTCCTCACCGCCATGGCGGCCGAGACGCTGCCCGCCCACGCCGCCACGGCCGCCGCGCTCCGCAAGGACCGTCCCGAGGAGCCGGCCCTCCTGGAGGCGCTCGCCCGCCTGCACGTGTGCGGCGCCGGCCCGGACTGGGCGGCGGTGCTCGCCGGCTCCGGCGGCCGCCGCGTGGACCTGCCCACGTACGCGTTCCAGCGGCAGCGCTACTGGCTGCCCGAGCTCCAGCGCCGCGACGCGGGCGCGGCCCCGGCCGACCCGGTCGAGCACGCGTTCTGGACGGCCGTCGAGGCCGGCGACCTGCGGGAGGCGTCGGCCGTCCTCGGGATCGCGGAGGAGGACGCCGAGGCCTCGTTGGACCGCCTGCTGCCCGTCCTGGCCTCCTGGCGCGGGCAGCGGCGCCTGCTCGGCACGCTGGACGGATGGACGTACGGGACGAGCTGGGTGCCCGTGCGCGGCCTCACCGACGCCGTCCCGCAGGGCCGCTGGCTCGCGGTCCTCCCGGAAGGCACGGAGGGGACGGAGGGGACGGAGGAAAGCTGGCCCGCGACCGTCCTCGACGCCCTCGCCGAGCGCGGTCTTCGCATCGAGCGGGTGGCGGGCGCCGAGGCCGTGGCCGCGCTGCCGGCGGACGCCTCCGGCGAACCGCTCGCCGGCGTCCTCTCCTTCCTCGCCGCCGACGGCCGTCCGCACCCCGCCCACCACCTCGTGCCGCGCTACCTGCCCGCGACCGTCGACCTGCTGCGCACCCTGGAGGCCGCGGGCGGTTCGGCGCGGCTCTGGTGCCTCACCCGCGGCGCCGTCGCCGCCGAGGGCGCGGACCGGCTGAGCGAGCCCGAGCAGGCGCAGCTGTGGGGCCTCGGCCGGGTGGCCGCGCTGGAGCACCCGCAGCGCTGGGGCGGCCTGATCGACCTGCCCGTGGCCCCCGACGCCCGCACCGCCGTCCGCCTGGCCGGGCTCCTCGCCCAGGCCGCCGAGGACCAGCTCGCCCTGCGCGGCTCCGGCGCCTACGCCCGCCGCCTGACCCGCCGCCACCTCCCGCTGCCGCCGGGCCGCGCTGCCACGCTGCCGCGGTCCGGGGCGGAGGAGCCGAGGGCGGTCGGCGCGGACCAGCACGGCGCGGCGCCCGCGCCGGACGCCCCCGACGGCTGGACCGCGCCCAGGGGCACCCTGCTCGTCACCGGCGGAACCGGCGCCCTCGGCGCGCACGTCGCCCGCTGGCTGGCCCGGGCCGGCGCCGAGCACCTCCTCCTCGTCGGCCGCCGCGGCCCCGACGCCCCCGGCGCGCAGCAGCTGAGCGACGAGCTCGAAGGCCTCGGCGCCCGCGTCACCGTCGCCGCCTGCGACGTCGCCGACCGCGACGCGCTCGCCGCCCTCCTCGCCGCCGTGCCCGCCGAGCAGCCGCTCACCGGTGTCGTCCACGCCGCCGGCGTCCTCGACGACGGCGTCCTGGAGAGCCTCACGGCCGACCGCTTCGACGCCGTGCTCCGCGCCAAGGCCGCCTGCGCCCGCACCCTCCACGAGCTGACGGCCGGGCACGACCTCGCCCTGTTCGTCCTGTTCTCCTCGATCACCGGCGTCCTCGGCAACCCCGGCCAGGCCAACTACGCCGCCGCCAACGCCTACCTCGACGCCCTCGCCGAGCACCGCCGCGCCGCCGGGCTGCCCGCCACCGCCGTCGCCTGGGGCCCGTGGGCCGGGGGCGGCATGGCCGGCGACCACCCGGGCCTCACCGGGCGGATGCGGCGCAGCGGGCTCGCCCCGATGGACCCGCAGCGGGCGGTCGCCGCGCTGCGCCGGGCCCTGCTCGCGGACGCCTCCGGCCTGACCGTGGCGGACGTCGACTGGAGCGCGCTCGCGCCCGTGCTCACCGCCGCCCGGCCGAGCGCGCTGATCGCCGATCTGCCTGAGGTGCGTGGCGCCGCGAGCCCGGAAGCGGCCACCGCCGGTTCCCCGCTCGCCGGGCAGCTGCGCGGCCGCGGCGCCGACGAGCAGGAGCGCGTGCTGCTGGAGCTCGTCCGCACCGAGGCCGCCGCCGTCCTCGGGCACGTCTCCACCGCGACCGTCGACGCCGCCCGGGCGTTCCGGGACCTCGGGTTCGACTCGCTGACCGCCGTCGAGCTGCGCAACCGCCTCACCGCCGCGACCGGCCTGCGCCTGCCCGCCACCCTGCTGTTCGACCGGCCCACGCCGGCCGCCGTCGCCGCGCACCTGCGCGCCGAACTGGCCGGCACGGCCGCCGTCCTGGAGCAGGTGGCCGCCGTCGCCGCCGACGAGCCGATCGCGATCGTCGCGATGGCCTGCCGCTTCCCCGGCGGCGTCGAGTCGCCGGAGGACCTCTGGCGGCTGCTCGCCGAGGGCCGCGACGCGGTGGGCCCGTTCCCGGCCGACCGGGGCTGGGACACCGACCGTCTGCACCACCCGGACCCCGACCACGAGGGCACCAGCTACGTCGCCGAGGGCGCCTTCCTCACCGCCCCCGCCGACTTCGATGCCGCCTTCTTCGGGATCTCCCCGCGCGAGGCCCTCGCGATGGACCCGCAGCAGCGGCTCCTCCTGGAGACGGTCTGGGAGGCCGTCGAGCGCTCCGGCATCGACCCCGGCGCCCTGCACGGCTCGCGCACGGGCGTGTTCGTCGGCTCCAACTTCCAGGACTACCACCTGCTGCTGGACCCGGCCCGCGAGGGCGTCGCCGGGCACGTGATGACGGGCAACGCCGCGAGCGTGATCTCCGGCCGCGTCGCCTACACCCTCGGGCTGGAGGGCCCGGCGGTCACCGTCGACACCGCGTGCTCGTCCTCGCTGGTCGCCCTGCACCTGGCCGCCCAGGCCCTGCGCCGGGGCGAGTGCTCGCTGGCGCTCGCGGGCGGCGTGACGGTGATGTCCACGCCGCAGGTGTTCGTCGAGTTCTCGCGCCAGCGCGGCCTGGCCCCCGACGGCCGCTGCAAGCCGTTCGCGGACGCGGCGGACGGGACGGGCTGGGCCGAGGGCGTCGGCGTGCTGCTCGTCGAGCGGCTCTCGGACGCGCGGCGCAACGGGCACCCGGTGCTGGCCGTCGTGCGCGGCTCGGCCGTCAACCAGGACGGTGCCTCCAACGGGCTGACGGCGCCCAACGGTCCGTCGCAGCAGCGCGTGATCCGGGCGGCCCTGGCCGACGCCGGTCTGGCGCCCGCCGAGGTGGACGCCGTCGAGGCGCACGGCACCGGCACGAAGCTCGGCGACCCGATCGAGGCCCAGGCGCTCCTCGCCGCCTACGGGCAGAACCGCGAACTCCCGCTGCTCCTGGGGTCGGTGAAGTCCAACCTCGGCCACACCCAGGCCGCCGCCGGCGTCGCGGGCGTGATGAAGACCGTGCTCGCGATGCAACACGGCGAACTCCCGAAGTCCCTGCACATCGACGAGCCGACCGCGCAGGTCGACTGGACCGCCGGTGCCGTCGAGCTGCTGAGCGAGGCCCGCGCCTGGCCCGAGACCGGACGGCCCCCGCGCGCGGGCGTGTCCTCGTTCGGCGTCAGCGGCACCAACGCCCACGTGATCCTCGAGGCGGCCCCGGCGCCCGAGCCGCTGCCCGAGCGCCCGTCCGCCGCCCGTCCGCTGCCCTGGCTGCTGTCCGCCCGGAGCCCGGAGGCCGTGCGCGAGCAGGCCCGCCGCCTTGCCGCCCACGTCCGGGCGGCCGAGCCGGCCCTCGACGACGTCGCCCGCTCGCTCGTCACCACCCGTGCCGCCCTGGCGCACCGGGCCGCCGTCGTCGCACCCGACCGCGCCGGGCTCCTGGAGGGCCTGGACGCCCTCGCCGACGCCCGCCCCACTCCCGCCGCCCTGGAGGGCCGGGCCGCGGGGGAGGGCGCCCCGGTCTTCGTCTTCCCCGGCCAGGGCTCCCAGTGGGCCGGCATGGCCGTCGAACTCCTCGACACCGCACCGGTGTTCGCACGGCGCTTCGCCGAGTGCGCGGCGGCCCTGGAGCCGTTCACCGACTGGTCGGCGACCGACGTCCTGCGCGGCGAGGCCGGGGCGCCCGGCTTCGACCGGGTCGACGTCGTGCAGCCCGTGCTGTTCGCCGTCATGGTGTCGCTCGCCGAACTGTGGCGCGCGCACGGCGTCGAACCCGCCGCCGTGCTCGGCCACTCCCAGGGCGAGATCGCCGCCGCCTGCGTGGCCGGCGCGCTCTCCCTGGACGACGCCGCCCGCGTCGTCGCCCTGCGCAGCCGGGCGATCCGGCGGCTCGCCGGCCTCGGCGGCATGGTCTCGGTGGCCGAGCCGGTCACCGCCGTCCGCGACCGCCTCGCCCGCTGGGAGGAGCGGATCTCCGTCGCCGCCGTCAACGGCCCCGGCTCGGTGGTGGTTTCGGGCGACCCCGGAGCCCTGGACGAGCTGATCGCCGACTGCGAGCGGGCCGGCGTCCGCGCCCGCCGCGTCCCCGTCGACTACGCCTCGCACTCCGCGCACGTCGAGCGCATCGAGCACGAGCTGCTCGACCTCCTCGCGCCGATCGCCCCGCGCACCTCCGACGTGCCGTTCTGCTCGACCGTCACCGGCACCGTCATCGACACCGCCGCCCTGGACGCCGCCTACTGGTACCGCAACCTGCGCCACACCGTGGAGTTCGAGCAGGCCACCCGCACCCTGCTGGCCGCCGGCCACCGGGTGTTCGTCGAGGTCAGCCCGCACCCCGTCGTCACCACCGGAGTCCAGGAGACGATCGAGGACAGCGGCCTGCCCGCCGCCGCCCTCGGCACGCTGCGCCGCGACGAGGGCGGCCCCGGCCGCTTCCTGCTCGCCCTCGCCGACGCCCGCAACCACGGCGCCCGGGTGGACTGGGACCTCCTGTTCGCCGGCACCGGAGCGCGCGCCACCCAACTGCCCACCTACCCGTTCCAGCGGCAGCGCTACTGGCCGCGCCCCGGCGCGACGGGCGGCGACGTCACCACGGCGGGCCTGGCCGCGCCGGAGCACCCGCTGCTCGGCGCCGCCGTCGAACTCGCCCAGGGCGGCGGGCTGGTGGCCACCGCCCGCTGGTCGCTGCGCACCCACCCGTGGCTCGCCGATCACGCCGTCGCGGACACCGTCGTGGTGCCCGGCGCCGCGCTGGTCGAGGCAGTCGTCCGCGCCGGCGACGAACTCGGCTGCGGGCGCATCGAGGAGCTGACCCTGCACGCGCCCGTCCTGCTGCCCGAGCGCGGCGCGCTCCAGGTGCAGATCGAGGTCGGAGCCCCGGACGACGCGGGACGGCGCTCCGTCAACCTCCACACGCGCCCGGCCGACGCGGACACGGCCGAGGGCTGGACCCGGCACGCCGACGGCAGCCTCGCGCCCGCCGGTGCCGAGCCCGCGCCGGCGTCCGCCGCCTGGCCGCCCGCCGGCGCCGAGCCGATCGACGTCGCCGGCTTCTACGAGGGCCTGCGCGAACAGGGCTACGGCTACGGCCCGGTGTTCCAGGGCGTTCGCGCGGCCTGGCGCCTCGGCGAGGCCGTCCACGCCGAGGTCGAGCTGCCCGCGCCGGCCCGCGCCGACGCCGCCCGCTACGGCCTGCACCCGGCCCTCCTCGACGCCGCCCTGCACCCGGCGGGCCTCGGCCCGCTGGCGGGCCACCCCGGGCTGCCCTTCGCCTGGACCGGCGTCACGCTCCACGCCGCCGGGGCCACCGCCCTGCGGGTGACGCTCACCCCGGCCGGGCCCGACGCCGTGTCCGTCACGATGGCCGACCCGGCCGGTCGCCCGGTGGCCGCCATCGAGGCCCTGGCCGTGCGCCCGCTCGCCGAGGGCGCCCTCGACCCGGCCGCCCGGGTGGCCCGCGAGGCGCTCTTCCACCTGGACTGGCCGGCCCTGACCCTCCCCGAGCCCGGTCCGGCCCCCGCCCGCTGGACCGCCCTCGGCGAACCGCCCGCCCACGCGGCGGCCCTCGCCGACGCCGGCGTCACCCTGACGGACGGCGCCGACGCCGATCTGACGGTCGTGGAGCTGAGCGGCGACGCCCCGCTCGCCGCCCTCGAACGCGCCCTCGCCGTCCTCCGGGACCGGCTCGCCGAGGACCGCCCCCTGCTGGTCCTGACCCGCCGCGCCGTCGCCGCCGACCCGGCCGAGGACGTCCACGACCTGCCCGCCGCCGCCGTCCACGGCCTGGTCCGCTCCGCCCAGGGCGAGCACCCCGGCCGCATCGTCCTCGCCGACCTGGACGACGACCCCGCCTCCTGGCGCGCCCTTCCCGCCGCGCTCGCCACCGGCGAACCCCGGCTCGCCCTGCGCCACGGCACCGCCCACGCCCCCCGCCTGGCCCGCGCCCACACCGCCGGGCCGCTGCCCACGCCCGAGGGCCCGTGGCGCCTGGACATCCGCGCCAAGGGCACCGTCGACAACCTCGAACTGCTGCCGAGCCCCGACGCCGCCGCGCCGCTCGCCGAGGGCGAGGTCCGCATCGAGGTCCGCGCCGCGGGCCTCAACTTCCGCGACGTCCTCAACGCCCTCGACATGTACCCGGGCGGTGCCCGCTTCCTCGGCGCCGAGGCCGCCGGCATCGTGCGCGAAGTCGGCCCCGGCGTCACCGCGCTCGCCGTCGGCGACCGCGTGATGGGCATGGTCACCGGAGGGTTCGGCCCGCTCGCCGTCGCCGACCACCGCGTGCTCGCCCGCGTCCCCCGGGGCTGGACCTTCGCGCAGGCCGCCTCCGTCCCCGTCGTCTTCCTCACCGCCTACTACGCCCTGCGCGACCTCGCCGGCCTCCGGGACGGCGAGCGCCTCCTCGTCCACGCCGCGACCGGCGGCGTCGGCATGGCCGCCACCCAGCTCGGCCGCCTCTGGGGCGCCGAGGTCTACGGCACCGCGAGCGAGGCCAAACAGCACCTCCTGCGCGCCGACGGTCTGCCGGACACCGCCATCGCCTCCTCCCGCACCCTCGACTTCGAGGAGCGCTTCCGCACCGCCACCGGCGGCGCGGGCGTGGACGTCGTCCTCAACTCCCTCGCGGGGGAGTACGTCGACGCCTCGCTGCGTCTCCTCGGACCGGGCGGCCGGCTGATCGAGATGGGCCGCACCGACGTCCGCGACCCCGCCGAGGTCGCCGCCGCCCACGGCGGCGCCCGCTACCAGGCGTTCGTCCTCCAGGAGGCCGGACCCGAGCGGATCGGACAGATGCTCGCCGACCTGGTCGAGCTGTTCGAACGGGGCGCCCTGCGGCCCCTCCCGCTCACCTGCTGGGACGTCACCCGCGCCCGCGAGGCCTTCCGCCACATGGCCCAGGCCCGGCACACCGGCAAGATCGTCCTCACCGTCCCGCGCGCCTGGGACCCGGACGGCACCGTCCTGATCACCGGCGGCACCGGCACCCTCGGCGCCGCACTCGCCCGCCACCTGGTGGCGACGCGCGGCGTGCGGCACCTGCTGCTCGCCGGCCGCAGCGGCCCCGACGCCCCCGGCGCGGCCGAACTCACCGAGGAACTGACCGCCCTCGGCGCCGAGGTCACCGTCGCCGTCTGCGACACCGCCGACCGCGACGCCCTGGCCGCCCTGCTGGCCGCCGTGCCCGCCGAGCACCCGCTCACCGCCGTCGTCCACGCGGCCGGCGTCCTCGATGACGGCGTGGTCGAGGGCCTGACGGCCGACCGGCTCGCCGCCGTGCTGCGCCCCAAGGCCGACGCCGCCCGCCACCTGCACGAACTCACCCGCGGCCTCGACCTCGCCGACCTCGTCCTGTTCTCCTCCGCCGCCGGCGTCTTCGGCTCGCCCGGCCAGGGCAACTACGCCGCCGCCAACGCCTGGCTCGACGCCCTCGCCCAGCACCGCCGCGTCGCCGGGCTGCCCACCACCGCCCTCGCCTGGGGCCTGTGGGCGCAGGCCAGCACCATGACCGCCCACCTCGGCGCCACCGACCGGGCCCGCGCCGCGCAGTCCGGCGCGCTCACCCTCAGCACCCCGGACGGCCTCGCCCTGTTCGACGCCGCCCTCGCCGACCACCGCGCCCTCCTCGTCCCCGTCCGCCTGGACACCGCCGCCCTGCGCTCGCGCGGCGCGGCCGAACTCCCCGCCCTGCTGCGCTCACTCGTCCGTACCCCGGCCCGCCGCACCGCCCAGGGCGCCCAGGCCGCCGACGGGCTGCGCGCCCGCCTCGCCGGGCTCACCGCGGCCGACCGCGCCGCGGCGCTCCTCGACCTGGTGAGCGGCTGCACCGCGGCCGTCCTCGGGCACGCCTCGGCCGACCAGGTCCACGCCACCCGGGCGTTCCGCGACCTCGGCCTGGACTCCCTGACCGCCGTCGAACTGCGCAACCGCCTCAACGCCGCGACCGGCCTGCGGCTGCCCGCGACCCTCGTGTTCGACCACCCCACCCCCGGGGCGCTCGCCGGGCACCTGGCCGACGGCCTCACCGGCACCGCCGCGGCGGCCGGAACCGGCGCCGCGCCGCGCGCCGCCGACGAGCCGATCGCGATCGTCGGCATGGCCTGCCGCTTCCCCGGCGGCGTCGCGACCCCCGAGGACCTGTGGGCCCTCCTGGCCACCGGCACCGACGCCATCGCCCCCTTCCCCGCCGACCGCGGCTGGGACCTCGACCACCTCTACGACGGCGTCCCCGACCACCCCGACTCCTCCCGCACCCGCGAGGGCGGCTTCCTCGCCGACGCCGCCGGCTTCGACGCCGCCTTCTTCGGCGTCAGCCCCAACGAGGCCCTCGCGATGGACCCCCAACAGCGGCTCCTGCTGGAGACCTCGTGGGAGGCCCTCGAACGCGCCGGCATCGACCCCGGCACGCTGCGCGGCAGCCGCACCGGCGTGTTCGCCGGCCTGTCCTCCAGCGACTACCTCGACCGGGTCGCCACCGTCCCCGACGAGGCCGCGCCCTACGTCAGCACCGGCAACGCGGCGAGCGTGATCTCCGGCCGCATCGCCTACACCCTCGGGCTGGAGGGCCCGGCCGTCACCGTCGACACCGCGTGCTCGTCCTCCCTGGTGGCGCTCCACCTCGCGGTCCGCGCGCTGCGCGGCGGCGAGTGCACGCTCGCCCTCGCGGGCGGCGTCACCGTGATGTCGACGCCGATGATCCCGGTCGACTTCGCCCGCCAGCGCGGTCTCGCCCTCGACGGGCGCTGCAAGCCCTTCGCGGACGCCGCCGACGGCACCGGCTTCTCCGAGGGCGTCGGCGTGCTGCTCGTCGAGCGGCTCTCGGACGCGCGGCGCAACGGGCACCCGGTGCTGGCCGTCGTGCGCGGCTCCGCCGTCAACCAGGACGGCGCCAGCAACGGGCTCAGCGCCCCGAACGGCCCCTCGCAGCAGCGCGTGATCCGGGCCGCCCTGGCCGACGCCGGTCTGGCGCCCGCCGAGGTCGACGCCGTCGAGGCGCACGGCACCGGCACCCGCCTCGGCGACCCGATCGAGGCCCAAGCCCTCCTCGCCACCTACGGACAGGAGCGCGAACACCCGCTCCTCGTCGGCTCGGTGAAGTCCAACCTCGGTCACACCCAGGCCGCCGCCGGCGTCGCGGGCGTCCTGCGCACCGTCCTCGCCCTGCGGCACGCCGCCCTCCCGCAGAGCCTCCACATCGACCGGCCCACCACGCACGTCGACTGGACGGAGGGCGCCGTCGACCTGCTCACCGAGGCCCGCGACTGGCCCGCCACCGGACGGCCCCGGCGCGCCGGCGTCTCCTCCTTCGGCCTCAGCGGCACCAACGCCCACGTGATCCTCGAACAGGCCCCCGAGCCGGAGCCGTCGGCACCCGGACCCGAGCGCCCCGCCCTGCCCTGGCTGCTCTCCGCCCGCAGCGCCGAGGCCCTGCGCGGCCAGGCCCGCGCGCTGCTCGACCACCTCCGCGTCAGCACCGCCGCGCCCCTCGACCTCGCCCACTCCCTCGCCACCGGCCGCGCCCTCCTGGAGCACCGCGCCGCCGTCGTCGGCACGGACACCGAGGACCTGCGCGCCGGGCTCTCCGCGCTCGCCGACGGCACGCCGGCCCCGGGCGTCGTCACCGGCCGGCACGGAGCCGGGCGTGACCGCCGGGTCGTCCTCGTCTTCCCCGGCCAGGGCTCCCAGTGGGTCGGCATGGGCGCCGAACTGCTCGACGCCTCACCGGAGTTCGCCGAGCGGATCGCCGCCTGCGAACAGGCCCTCGCGCCCTGGACGGACTGGTCCCTCGAAGCCGTCCTGCGCGGCGCCGCCGACGCGCCGTCACTGGAGCGCGTCGACGTCGCCCAGCCCGCCCTGTGGGCCACCATGATCGCCCTCGCCACCTGCTGGCAGGCCCACGGCGTCACCCCCGCCGCCGTCCTCGGCCACTCCCAGGGCGAGATCGCAGCCGCCTGCGTGGCCGGCGCGCTCTCCCTGGAGGACGGCGCCAAGGTCGTCGCCCTGCGCAGCCAGGCCATCGCCCGCGGCCTCTCCGGCCACGGCGGCATGGTGTCGGTGCCGCTCGCCCACGCCGACGTCCTCGCCCGCATCGAGTCCCACGGCGGCCGGATCTCGGTGGCCGCCGCCAACGGCCCGGCCGGCGTCGTCGTCTCCGGTGAGAACGCGGCCCTAGACGACCTCCTCGCGGAGTGCGCCCGCGACGGCGTCCGGGCCAAGCGCATCCCCGTCGACTACGCCTCCCACTCCGCCCAGGTCGAGCGGATCGAGGAGACCCTCCTCACCGAACTGGCCGGACTGACCACGCGCGAGGCCCGCATCCCGTTCTTCTCCACCGTCACCGCCGACTGGCTCGGCGACACCCCGCTCGACGCCGGCTACTGGTACCGCAACCTGCGGCAGACCGTCCGCCTGGAGGAATCCGTCCGCGCGCTGCTCGCCCAGGGCCACGACGCCTACCTCGAATGCAGCCCGCACCCCGTGCTCTCGATGGCCGTCGAGGACACCGCCGCCGACGCGGGCGCCCAGGCCGTCGTGCTCGGCACCGTCCGGCGCGAGGACGGCGGCCCGGCCCGGCTGCTGACCTCCCTCGCCGAGGCGCACGTGCGCGGCGTGCGGATCGACTGGCGGCCCGCCCTCGCCGGCGGCCGGCCCGTCGACCTGCCCACCTACGCCTTCCAGCGCCGCCGCTACTGGCTCGCCCAGGACGCGGCCCGCACCGGCGCCCCCCTCGACCCCTGCGGGCTGGACGCCGTCGTCCGGCTCGCCGAGAGCTCGGGGAGCGTCCTGCTCACCGGCCGGATCGGCGTCACGACACACCCGTGGACGGCCGACCACCGCGTGCGCGGCACCGCCCTCGTGCCGGGCACCGCGCTGCTCGACTGGGCCGTGCGGGCCGGCGACGAAGCCGGCTGCCCGGTCGTCGCCGAACTCACCGAGCTCACCCCGCTGCTCCTGCCCGACCACGGCACCGTCGACCTCCAGCTCACCGTGGGCGCCGCCGACGCCGACGGCCGACGGGCCCTCACCGTCCACGCCCGTCCGACCGGCGCGTCCGACGACGTCCCGTGGACCTGCCACGCCACCGCCACCCTGACGGGCGAGAGCGCCGACGGAGCCCGCCTGACCGAGTGGCCGCCGCCCGGTGCCGAGGCGATGGACACCTCGGACGACGCCGAGTACGGCGAGCGCTTCCGCACCGTCCAGGCCCGCTGGCGGCGCGGCGACGAACTGTTCGCCGAGGTCGCCCTGCCCGAGGACCACCACACCGAGACGGCCGGCTTCCGAATCCACCCCGGCCTGCTCCAGGCCCTGCTCGCCGCCCTGCCCGCCGCCACCGGACCGGACCGCACCGACCCGGCGCAGCCCGCCGACTGGCGTGGCGTCACCGTCCACGCCACCGGCGCCGCGCTGCTCCGCGTCCGGCTCACCCCGGCCGCCGACGGCACCCACGCGCTGACCGCCGCCGACGCCGACGGCGCCCCCGTGCTCACCGCCGAGGCCGTCACCGTCCGCCCGATCGCGTCCGAGCACCTCGCCCCGGCGGCCGACCCGCTCTATGCCGTCGAGTGGATCCCGGTGACCGCCACCGGCCGTGCGGACACCGCCGTCCTCGGCGACGACGACGCCCTCGCCGCCGTCCTCGGCGCCCGTTCCCACGCCGACCTGGCCGAGCTCACCGCCGCCCTGGACGCCGGAGAGCCCGCACCCGCCACCGTCGTCCACCGCCTCACCGCGGCCGACGACGCCGACCCCGTCACCGCCGCGCACCACGCCGTCCGGGCCGCCCACGGCCTCGCCCGCGCCTGGCTCGCCGAACCCAGGCTCGCCGACGCCCGCCTCGCCCTGATCACCCGCGGCGCCGAGACCGCGTCCCCCTCCACCGGCGCCACCGCCCTCGCCCAGGCGGCCGCCCACGGCCTCCTCCGCTCCGCCCAATCCGAGAACCCCGGCCGCTTCCTCCTCGTCGACCTCGACGACGACCCGGCCTCCACCGCCGCCCTGCCCGCCGCCCTCGCCGTCCCCGACGAGCCGCGCCTGGCCGTCCGCGGCGGCGACGTGACGGCGCCCCGGCTGCGCCCGGTGCCGGGCGGCGCGGACGACCGCGCGTGGTCCTGGAACCCGGCGGGCACCGTCCTGATCACCGGCGGCACCGGCACCCTCGGCGCCCTCGTCGCCCGCCACCTCGTCACCGACCACGGCGTCCGCCACCTCCTGCTCACCGGCCGCCGCGGCCCCGGCGCCCCCGGCGCCACCGAGCTCCTCGCCGACCTGGCGGCCCTCGGCGCCGAGGCCCGCGTCGTCGCCTGCGACACCGCCGACCGCGCCGCCCTCGACGCGCTCCTCGCCACCGTCCCCGCCGAGCACCCGCTCACCGGCGTCGTCCACGCCGCCGGGGTCCTGCACGACGGCCTGCTCGAAAGCCTGACGGACGAGCAGATCACCGAGGTGCTGCGCCCCAAGGTGGACGCCGCGTGGAACCTCCACGACGCCACCCGCGGCCTGGACCTCTCCGCCTTCGTCCTGTTCTCCTCCTTCGCCGCCACGGCCGGCGGACCCGGCCAGGCCAACTACGCCGCCGCCAACGCCTTCCTCGACGCGCTCGCCCACCACCGCCGCACCGAAGGCCGCCCGGCCGTCTCCCTCGCGTGGGGATACTGGGGAGAATCGAGTGGAATGACGTCCACGCTGGACGCCGTGGACATCGCCCGCTTCGCGCGCTCCGGCATGCTGGCGCTCACGGCCGTGCAGGGCCTCGCCCTGCTCGACGCCGCGAGCGCCATCGACCGACCGCACCTGGCCCCGATCAGGCTCGACCGGCACGCCCTCGCCACGGCCGGGGCGGCGCCGCTCTTCGCCGAGCTCGCGCCCCGCCGCGCCGCTGCCCGGCGGACGGCCGCGGGGCCGGCCGGGAGCGCGGCGACCGGCGACCGGGGGGTGCTCGACCGGCTGCCCGGCCTCGCCGGCGCCCAGCAGGAGAAGCTGCTGCTGGACGTCGTCGTGGGCCACCTCGCCGCCGTCCTCGGCCACGGCTCGCCCGAGGCCGTCGAACCCGAGCGCGGCTTCCTCGACCTCGGCATGTCCTCCCTGACCGCCGTCGAGCTGCGCAACCGCCTCAACGCCGAACTCGGCCTGCGGCTGCCCACCACGACGATCTTCGACCATCCGTCGCCCACCGCCCTCGCCGGGCGCCTGCGCGACCTGGTCGGCGCGCCCACCGGCAGCGCCGCGCCCGCCCCCCGGCCCGTCTTCGCCGAACTCGACGAGCTGGAGAGCGCGCTCGGCGCCACCGAACTGGACGCCGACTCCCGCACCCGCCTCCTCGCCCGCCTCAGGAGCCTCCAGTGGCGGCTCGACGGCGACGCCACCGAATCGCCCGCGGCAGCCGACGGCCCGGACGACGCGCTCGACGGCACGACGGACGACGAGATGTTCGACCTGATCGACCGCGAGCTCGGACTCGCCTGAGGACCGGCCCCGGGGCCACCGCGCCCCGGGGCCGTCCCACGGACCCGTACCACCCTTCCGAACAGCGAGGTTTCCCACCCATGGCCAGCACCTCCGAGGACAAGCTCCGCGACTACCTCAAGAAGGTCACCGCGGACCTGCGGCGCACGAAGCAGCGCCTGGAGTCCGTCGAGGCGAGGGACGCCGAGCCGATCGCGATCATCGGGATGGCCTGCCGCTACCCCGGCGGCGTCCGCACCCCGGAGGACCTCTGGCGGCTCGTCGCCGACGGCGCCGACGCCATCGGCGACCTCCCCGAGGACCGCGGCTGGGACACCGGGAACCTCTACGACCCCACCCCCGGCACCCCGGGCAAGAGCTACGTGCGCCACGGCGGATTCCTCGACGGCGCCGCCGACTTCGACGCCGACCTGTTCGGCATCGCCCCGCGCGAAGCCCTGGCCATGGACCCGCAGCAGCGGCTCCTCCTCGAATCCGCCTGGGAGGCCATCGAACGCGCCCGCATCGCCCCCGCCGCCCTGCGCGGCAGCGACACCGGCGTGTTCGTCGGCGGCGCCGACACCGACTACGGCTCCCTCGCCCGTCAGACCGAGGAGACCGAGGGCCACCTCCTCACCGGCGGAGCCGTCAGCGTCCTGTCCGGCCGCATCGCCTACACCCTCGGCCTGGAGGGCCCGGCCGTCACCGTCGACACCGCGTGCTCCTCCGCCCTCGTCGCCCTCCACCTCGCGGTCCGCGCGCTGCGCGCCGGCGAGTGCTCGATGGCCGTCGCGGGTGGCGTCGCCGTCATGCCGACCACCCGCCTGTTCACCGAGTTCTCCCGCCAACGCGGCCTCGCCCCCGACGGCCGCTGCAAGCCCTTCGCGGAGGCCGCGGACGGCACCTCCTGGGCCGAGGGCGTCGGCGTGCTGCTCGTCGAGCGGCTCTCGGACGCCCGGCGCCTCGGCCACGAGGTCCTCGCCGTGGTCCGGGGCACCGCCGTCAACCAGGACGGCGCCAGCAGCCGCCTGACCGCCCCCAACGGGCCCTCGCAGCAGCGCGTCATCCGGGCCGCGCTCGCCAACGCCCGCCTCACCCCCGACCAGGTCGACGCCGTCGAGGCCCACGGCACCGGCACGACCCTCGGCGACCCGATCGAGGCCCAGGCCCTCCTCGCCACCTACGGGCAGGACCGGCCCGCCGACCGCCCGCTCTACCTCGGCGGCGTCAAGTCGAACATCGGCCACGCCCAGGCGGCGGCCGGCGTCGCGGGCGTGATCAAGACGGTCATGGCCCTGCGCGCCGGCCTGCTGCCGGCCACCCTGCACGTCGACGAGCCGTCCTCGCACGTGGACTGGACGGCGGGCGCCGTCGAACTGCTGACGGAGGCCCGCGACTGGCCGGAGACCGGCCGTCCGCGCCGGGCGGGCGTCTCGGCGTTCGGCATCAGCGGGACCAACGCGCACGTGGTCCTGGAGCAGGCGGACGAGCCCGTGGCGGAGGAGCCCGCGAAGGCCGCCCCGGTGCCGGCCGTCGTGCCGTGGGTGCTCAGCGGCCGGACGCCGGAGGCGCTGCGGGCCCAGGCCGCTCGGCTGCGCGAGGCTGCGGCGGGCCTGCCGGCCGCGGACGTCGCGGCGGCACTGGCCACGAGCCGGTCGATGCTCAACCACCGGGCCGTGGTGGTCGGTTCGGACCGGGACGCGCTGCTGCGCGGGCTCGACGCGCTGGCGGCGGGCTCGGGCGGGGCCGTCGAGGGCGCGGTCCGGGGTGGCGGGACGGCGTTCCTGTTCTCGGGGCAGGGGTCGCAGCGGTTGGGGATGGGGCGGGAGTTGTATGTCCGGTTCCCGGTGTTCGCGCGGGCCTTCGACGAGGTGTGTGACGGGCTGGAGTCGCCGCTTCGGGACATCGTGTGGGGTTCGGACGAGGAGCTGCTGAACCAGACGGCGTACGCCCAGGCCGGGTTGTTCGCCGTCGAGGTGGCGCTGTACCGGCTCGTCGAATCGCTGGGTGTGCGGCCGGAGTTCGTGGCGGGGCACTCGATCGGTGAGGTGGCCGCGGCGCACGTGGCGGGGGTGTTCTCGCTCGCTGATGCCTGCGCTCTGGTGAGTGCTCGTGGCCGTCTGATGCAGGCGCTGCCGGCGGGCGGTGCGATGCTCGCCGTCCAGGCGACGGAGGACGACGTCCTGCCGTTGCTGGGCGAGTTCGTGTCGATCGCCGCGATCAACGGTCCGCGCTCGGTCGTCGTGTCCGGGGCGGAGGAGGCCGTCGCGGTCCTCGAGGCACACTTCGCCGACCGCAAGACGACGCGGCTTCGGGTCTCGCACGCGTTCCACTCGCCGCTGATGGACCCGATGCTCGCGGACTTCCGTGAGGTCCTCAACGGGCTGATGTACAACGCGCCGTCGATCCCGCTGGTCTCCAACCTGACGGGCGCACTGGCGGAAGGGGTCCAGGGGCCCGAGTACTGGGTTCGCCACGTTCGTGAGGCGGTCCGCTTCGGCGACGGCGTCCGCACCCTCCACGAGGCCGGGGTCACCCGCTTCCTCGAGCTCGGCCCCGACGCCGTCCTCACCGCGCTCGCGGCTTCCTCCCTCTCCGACGACGCCGTCCTGGCCCCCGTCCTCCGCAAAAACCAGGCCGAGGACACGAGCGTCCTGACCGCCCTCGCCCGGCTGCACGTCACCGGCGCGCACGTCGACTGGGCCGCCCTCTTCGCCGGCACCGCCGTCCGCCCGGTCGACCTGCCGACCTACGCCTTCCAGCACCGCCGCTACTGGCCCCCCACCGCCGCCACGACCGCCGGTGACCTCGGCGCGGCCGGCCTCGACGCCGCCGACCACCCGCTGCTCTCCGCCTCGCTCGAACTCTCCGACGACGACGGCCTGTTGTTCACCTCCAGGCTGTCGTGCCAATCGCACCCGTGGCTCGCCGACCACGTCGTGCGCGGCAACGCCCTGCTGCCCGGCACCGCGTTCCTCGAACTGGCCGTCCGCGCCGGGGACGAGGCCGGCTGCGACCGCGTCGAGGAACTCACCCTGGCCGCGCCGCTCGTCCTGCCCGAGCACACGGGCGTCCAGCTCCAGCTGCGCGTCGGCGCGGCCGACGGGACCGGCCGCCGCGCCTTCACCATCGCCTCCCGGCCCGAGGGCGCCGACGGCCGCGCCTGGGACCAGCACGCGACCGGTGTCCTGGCCGTGGGGGAGACGCGCACCGCGTTCGACACGTCCGTCTGGCCGCCGGCCGGCGCCGAGGCGGTCGACCTCACCGGGCTCTACGAGGGCATGGCCGACGGCGGTTACGCGTACGGCCCGGTGTTCCGGGGCCTGCGGGCCGCCTGGCGGCGCGGCGACGAGGTCTTCGCCGACGTCGCCCTGCCGGAGGGTACGGAGGGCGCGGGCTTCGGCCTGCACCCGGCGCTGCTCGACGCCGCCCTGCACGTGACGGCCGTCAACGGGCTGCCGCACGGCGTCGTGCCGTTCGCGTGGGAGGACGTGTCGCTGCACGCCTCCGGCGCGTCGTCGGTGCGCGTGCGCGTCACCCGGACCGGCGAGGAGTCCGTCGCGGTGGCGGTCGCCGACGCCGGGGGCCGGCCGGTGGCGTCCGTGGGGTCGCTGGCCCTGCGCGCGGTGGCGGGCGGGGAGCCGGTGGTGGCTCGGGACGCGTTGTTCCGGGTGGATTGGGTGCCGGTGAGGTCTTCCGATGCGCCGGAGTTCGTGGCGGTGGCGTCGCTGGCGGAGGTGCCGGCGGAGGTGCCGCCGGTGGTGGTGGTCCGGTCGGCGGACGGGGACGTGC
>NZ_JAQYXB010000574.1:0-207 GCF_036322405.1 Streptomyces sp. SP17BM10
CGAAAGTCGGTAACACCCGAAGCCGGTGGCCTAACCCGTAAGGGGAGGAGCCGTCGAAGGTGGGACCAGCGATTGGGACGAAGTCGTAACAAGGTAGCCGTACCGGAAGGTGCGGCTGGATCACCTCCTTTCTAAGGAGCAATATGCCGGTTGCAGGCGAGTGTCCTGCACGGTTGCTCATGGGTGGAACGTTGACTATTCGGCACA
>NZ_JAQYXB010000575.1:0-202 GCF_036322405.1 Streptomyces sp. SP17BM10
CGCCTCCGCCGACAAGCCGGCCGCCGGGCCGGGCGCCGCGCTGTTCAACCCGGCCAGCAAGCGCTGCCTGAACGTCGCCGGCCCGGGCCCGACCTGGGACAACAAGACCCCGGTCATCCTGTTCGACTGCGTCCCCGGCGCCGGCAACGAGAAGTTCGTGCCGACCGCCTGATCAGGGACGGAGCCCCGTCGGACACGGGTC